>NZ_JBHVST010000044.1:0-87200 GCF_042885015.1 Streptomyces sp. NPDC058086
CCGGACCGGGCTGCGCGCCGAACACGAGAAGCAGATCGACGAAGAAGCCCGTGCAGCCCACTGCGCGAAGATCGAGCAGGCCGCCAGGTCGGCCGTACCAATCAAGGCTTAGAGGTTGTCTCACGTGACTTGATGTTCGTGCGGCATGACGCCGGTCGTGGGTGCTGATCTGTCGAAGCGTCTGGTTCCTGATGAACTCTGAGAGCTGGCCGCCCCGTTGCTGCCGTCGTTCGCTGCTCGTCCGCAAGGTGGTGGGACCGCTCCGTGTGACGAGCGGGCCGTGTTCACGGCAGTGGTGTACGCGCTGACCAGCGGCTGTGCCTGGCGGCATCTGCCGCCGACGTTCGGCACGTCGCCCGCCACCGCGCATCGCCGCTTCACGGTATGGACCGAGGCCGGCCTGTGGCGTCGGCTGCACCGGGCGGTGCTGGACGAACTCGGGGCCCGGGGCGAGGTGGACTGGACCTCGGCGATCGTCGACGCGGCCTCCGTTCGCGCCAAAAGGGGGGATCGCTGACCGGGCCGAACCCGGTCGATCGCGGCAAGAAGGGCAGCAAGCTGCACGTGCTGTCCGATGCCCAGGGCATCCCGCTCGCCGTCGCCGTGTCCGGCGCGAACATGCACGGCAGCCTCGCCCTCAAGCCGCTCATCCGCGGCATACCCGCCGTCCGCTCCCGTCGGGGACCACGGCGGCGCCGACCCGTCAAACTCCGCGCGGACAAGGCGTACTTCTCCGCCGAACACCTGGCCTGGCTGCGCGAGCGCGGGCTCGTCGCGCGCATCGCGCGGCCCGGCATCGAGTCCGGCGAACGCCTCGGTCGGCACCGCTGGAAGATCGAACGGTCGATCGCCTGGCTCTTCGGCTACCGCCGCCTCACCGTCCGATACGAACGAAAGGGCTCGCGCTTCCTCGCCTTCCTCGGCCTGGCCGCCGCCCTGACCTGCTACAAGAAGCTCGCGAAACGTGCCACGTGAGACACCCTCTTAGCCGCTTTCACGGCGGAGGAGAAGGAATCCCTTTCATGACCTCGCCGCAGGCGATGCCATCAGTCGGCTCGGGACCAAGCCGTGTTCGTTTGCCGAGGGTGATGACCGTCGGCGCACACGAAAACTGGGAGGCGCCGCTCGGGCGCCTCCCAGTCGAAGCCGACGGCGAGGAAAGCGAAAGAACTTGTTTCAGGAAAGGAATTGAGAAGGAAGCCCCTTCATGGCCTCGCCGTGGGCAACGTTAGCACTCAGCCCGGGATCAAGTCGCGTAGATTTTCGAGGGTGATGACTCGGGAGTCCGGGTGCAGCCCTTCGGGACGTTCGAGACCGATGTACATCACGGGCTCGTCCGGGACCGGCTCGCCGTCCCACAGATCCACGGCCGTGGCGTCGTCGGACATCAGGTCGATCAAGTACCGCACCGTCAGATACTCGCGCTCTGCGATGGCGCGTACCACCTTGGACACTGACACCTGGTTCTCCTCGATCCGGTTGGCCGACGAGATGCCCTTCAGATACAGGTGCAGCCACTTCGCGCGCCACCGTCCGTCGTCCTCGCGCCGGAACACCAGCGGCAGCGCCACTCGACCCACCCCGCGAAGCTCCGACTTCATCCGCACCGTGCGAGGCTCGAACGGCCGGCCCTTCTGCTGACCGTCGCGCAGCATGAAACCGAAGAACGACTCCTCGACCTCTTCGAAGCTCTCGCCGGCGTAGATGTTGACCTGCGGAACGATGAATGTGCTACGTACTCGGTCCAGCGACAGGTTGATGAATTCCGAGGCCCCTTCGGGCGCCTCGGTGACATCGCCCGAGTGCCGGCCGCCGACAGCCTTGAGGGAGGTGTAGGAGAGCCAGGAGTCGGTGCTGTAGTCGGCGTGGAGAAGCAGCGCCGAGAGGTCGTAGTCGGTCCGGTTCTCGGTCTGCTTCCAGTACACGAAGAAGCGCAGCTGTTCGCCGTCGACCGCCGAGACCGAACCTCGCGGCAGTACGCCGAGTCCGGCCGCGGTCGCCCTGCCGCTGAGCGGGAGCGCCACGTCGAGGACATCAGGGTCGAGCAGAAGCCGGCCCGGCGCTGGGAGCCTGCGGCGCATCTCGGCGTCGAGGGCGGCGATCAGACGATCGCGGTCGGCAGCCGGGATGATCGGCCGGCAGTCGGGGGTCACCCAGCCGCGGCCCCGGCGGTTGACGAAGATGCGGGGTTCGTCGGTCTCTCGCTCCCGGTTGTGGAAGTGCTCGCGGACCGAAAGCACTACCCGGCCGGAGACTTCGGGAGCGACCCGCACCGCGGCGGCCACCACCGCGTCCCGCTCCTCCTGGTCGGCGGCGATGCGCAGCAGGAGGTCCAAGGCGCGGAACAGCTTGCCGGGAGCGGACTTCAACAGCTGCACCGCACCGAGGACGTCGAACTCGTCGAGCAGCTTCTCGACACGGCTGTCGAAGGACCGCGCCTCCTTCTCGCCCCGAGCTACGGCGAACACATCGGCGGCGTGCGGCCAGCGCGGGTACTCGTGAGGGTGGAGACGCTCACCGAGCCGCTTGAAAGGCTCGCGGTGCGCGTGCACATCGGCCAGCTTGGCGGGGTTCGCCGCGACCACCGTGTCGAGGCCCGCCAGCAGCGCACGGCGGGTCGGCCGCGAGAGAGCCCGAAACCGGGTCGGCTCCTGCAGCGTCACGTCGCCGCCCGACAGCGCGCAGGCCAGCCGCAGCACATCAATGACGGTGTCCAGCAGAAGGTCCGCGCCGACAGCGAGACGGGCCTCGTTGACGACCGCCCGATTCTCCCGGACCGGGATCGACTCCGGCTGGGGGCCGAGCGCGCACCGCTCGGCGAGGGTCTTGAGGTCGCGCAGGTGGTCCTCGCCCAGTGGTGTCGTGCTGCCCGCCAAGGCCAGGTACAGGTCCGTCAGTTCGTCGTCCAGGTCCCGCCCGAGGTGCAGGACGGTCACCCGGTCGCCCGCCGAGGCGATCAACTCGTCCTGCGCCGCGAGCATCTCCTCGTAGGTGTGCTGGTAGCGGCCGTACGTGGGGAGGCTGAGCAGGTCCAGCACCCCGTGTGCCAGCTGCGTCAGCACGTTCTCGCGAGACTTGTCGTCGCCGAGCGCCTTCGTCACACACCGCATCCAGAACTCTTCGGTGTCCGGCACGTTCGCTGGAAAGTCGATGAAGTACGAGTTGTGCCGGACGTGGTCGCCCACCATCTCGCTCACGGTGCGCAGCGTCCGCTTGGCAGTGTGCAGGACCGCGGCCTCGGACAGCCCCGACAGCCGCTCCAGCAGCTCCGCCGAGAGCTTGAAGCCCACGGATGTCAGCGCCGCGTCGAACTGCCGTGCGGCGGTGGTTCCTTCCCCGGCGGAGCCCTTGGGGGAGGAGAGGCGGTGGGTGTGCCGGATGACCAGCGATTCGAGACTGTGCGCCATTCGGGGATGATCGCAGAGGTGTGCGAGCCGGCGCACAGGAGTTTTCTTGTACGCGCCCCGACGCCCTGATCACACCGGCCACAGCGAGATCATCTCCCCCGTGACCGACGGTTGCGCCGAAAGTCATGGGACAGCCCTTGCGCTCTCGTGCGCGGTTGGTTGTGGCACGTCGAGGCCTGGGGACCTGACGGTGTTCGCGCTCGAAGGCCACTCCACCAACCGGCCCGGCAGCGTTACGAACCGGTTCGATGGGATCCGTTCCGAGGCGGTGTCGCCGACGCCGCGCGTGGCGTCACTCGATTTCGGCGGCGAATTGGTCGGTGCCCAGCACGGTGAGCAGGGCGAGTTTCTCGTGGCTTTCCGTGCCCGGGGTGGCGGTGACTATGAGAAGCGACTGGCCCTGGTCCGGTTCGAGCAGGAGTTGGCAGTAGAGGTCCAACTGTCCGACCTGGGGGTGGACGAACCGTTTGGTCTCGCTCCACCGCAGGCCCACCTCGTGGCGCTCCCACAACCGGGCGAACTCGTCGCTGATGCGCAGCAGGATGTCCGCCAGGTCCGCCGCGGGGGAGCCGGGCCCGTCGCGGGTGACAGCCGCGCGCAGCAGCGCGGCGTTGGTCCGGCTGTTGTCGTCGTACTGCTCGGGGTGGTACCGCTCGCGGGCGGCCGGATCGGTGAACCAACGGTACGTCGCGCTGCGGGCGTTGCCGGTGTACTGGGTCTGCTCGCCGAGCAGTGCCACCGCGGACGGCGTCTGCAGCAACGTCTCGCCCAGCGGGCCCATGACCTGCGCGGTGGTACCGGCCAAGCCGTCCATGACCCGCATCAGCCCGGGGCTCACGTGGTGAAGCCGCAGGTCACGGCGGGCGGTGCGGTAGCCGGCGAGCAGGAACAGGTGATCACGCTCGTCCGGGGTCAGCCGCAGGCCGCGGGCGATGGCCGCGACCATCTGCTCGGAGGGTTGTGGCCCGTCGCCGCGCTCCAGCCGGGCGAAGTAGTCGGCGGACATGGTGCACAGCTCCGCCACCTCCTCGCGGCGCAGGCCCGGAGCGCGTCGGCGTTGTCCGCGGCGCAACCCGACGTCCTCCGGTTGCAGCGCCGTACGGCGGGTGCGCAGGAAGGCACCCAGGGACGAGCGGTCGAACGTATGGTCCATGGTCCTCATCGTTGGCCATCCGGCGCGGCTTATCCACGACCTGCCAGTCAGTGGTTGCGCGTGTCCTTCCAGCGCCCGTGGCGCGGCGAGTTCACTGGCGAAGCGATCACCGGTCGCCGCGAACCCACAACCGCGAACCACGAACCACGGAGCCAAGGCCCATGACCACCATGACCAGTTGGACAGCGAACGACCTCCCGGACCTGACCGGCCGGACGGCCGTGATCACCGGTGCCGGCCGTGGCCTCGGCCTGATCACTGCACGCGAGCTCGCGCGTGCCGGTGCCTGCGTCGTACTGGCGGTACGCGACACCGACAAGGCCCGCCGCGCCGTCGCCGACCTGCCCGGCACCTTCGACATCCGACCGCTCGACGTGTCGGATCTGACCTCGGTGCGCGCCTTCGCCGACTACTGGTCCGGCGACATCGACATCCTGATCAACAACGCCGGCGTCATGGACATCCCCGCCGCGCGCACCGCCGACGGCCTCGATCTGCAGACCACCACCAACTACACCGGACCCTTCCTGCTGACCACCTTGCTGCTCAAGCACATCACCGACCGAGTCGTGCACGTCACCAGCGAACTGCACAAGCAGGGCAGGATCGACCTGGACGACCTCGACTGGCGGACGCGCAAACACAACGGGATGCGTGCCTACGAGGCCTCGAAGCTCGCCGTCGTCCTGTTCTCGCTGGAGCTGCAGCGCCGACTGACGGCCGCCGGCAGGCCGGTGCGCTCGGTGCTCGCGAGCCCGGGCATCGCCCGCACCACGCTGGCGGCCCACTCCCGGTCGAACGTCATCAACCGGTTCACGTTCCTCACCAACGCCCCGGAGCGCGGAGCGCTGTCGTTGCTCTACGCCGCGACCCAGGACGTCCCCGGCAACTCCTACGTCGGGCCGGACGGCCTGGGCGGCTTCCGGGGCTCCCCGGCCGTCCGCCGGCAGGGCAAGGCCGGCCTCGACGCGGCCATGGCCGGCCGGCTGTGGGACGCGACCGCCGACCTCGTCGGGGCGGTCGCCCGATGAGCTATCGGAGAGTTATCTGGAGGCCGCCGACCACGCTGAGATCTACGTATCGCACAGCTGTCCCGAACAGACCGTCGACCTCGGCGAGATCCGGATGAACTACGCCGTGGCCGGTGATCCTCGAACTGGGCCGGTTCAGCGCGGCCTTGCAGACCGGCTACTTCATTCTCGGGGTACGCGCCGCCGGGCTGCATGCCGACCCGATGAGCGGCTTCGACCGCGACGGCATCGACCGCGAGTTCTTCCCCGAAGGGCGCCTCACGTCGCTGCTGCTGGTGAACATCGGACACCCGGACGGCGAGGACTCCTGGCGCGAGCGGCAGGCGCGGCTTCCCGGCGACGGGGCGCTGCGCTGGGCATAGGCCTCGCTCGGACCCCTCGGACGCCTCGGAACCTTCCATCCCCACGACGAAATGGTGGAGACATGACTTTGCAGACACACAAGATCGGCGAGCGAGGACTGGTCGCCTCCGTCCAGGGCCTCGGGACCATGGGCATGACCGCGATGTACGGCACCCCGGACGAGGCCGAGGCGATCAGGACTGTTCACCGCGCGGTCGAACTGGGCGTCACGATGTTCGACACCGCGGACATGTACGGGCCTTTCAGCGGTGAGGAACTGCTCGGGCGGGCGCTGAAAGGCCGCCGTGACGAACTGATCGTGGCAACGAAGGGCGGTGGTGTCACTCTCGACGAGACCGGGAAGATAGTCGGCGGCCCCAACGGGCGCCCCGACTACCTGAGGGCGTGCGTGGAAGGCTCGCTGCGCCGACTGGGCACAGCGCACATCGACCTGTACTACCTGCATCGGCTCGACCCAGGTGTGCCCGTCGAGGAGACATTCGGCGTCCTCGCTGATCTGGTGACGGAGGGAAAGCTGCCGTACCTCGGAATCAGCGAGGTGTCCCCAGCGACTATCCGGGCAGCGCACACAGTGGCCACGCTGTCGGCGGTGCAGACCGAATACTCGTTGTTCAGCCGCAACGTCGAGGTCAGCGGCGTGCTCGACACGGTCCGTGAACTGGGCATCGGTTTCGTCGCGTACGCGCCGCTCGGCCGCGGCTTCCTCACCGGGGCCGTGCGATCGGTGCACGACCTTCCGACCCACGACTTCCGTCGCAGCTCCCCGCGCTTCGCCCACTCGAACCTGGAACAGAACCTGTCCCTTCTCGACCGGATCGTCGCGACGGCAGACAACCTCGGCGTGACGACTGGTCAACTCGCCCTCGCCTGGGTGCTCGCCCAAGACGGAGTCACGGCTCTCCCCGGAACGAAGCGGCGCACCTGGCTCGAGCAGAACGTCTCCGCTGCCGCCATCGAACTCGGCCCCGCAACCATCGCAGGGCTGAGCGCCGCGATTCCGGTCGGAGCCGCGGCAGGAGACCGCTACGCTCCGATGGGCATGGCCTCCATCCAGGAGTGATCCCGCTACCCGCCCCAAGCGACCGACATCGTTGGTTCGAGGTGAGTAAGCCGGCTCACGAGTTGGGCGTGTTTCCGCAGGCGTCCGCGAACGGCGTTCCCTTCGGGCGACCGAACCAGCCGACGTACTCGCCTACTTATAAGGAGATCGCTGTGCCCCAGACGCCGTCGAACCTGGGGGAGGGGCTCCCGAGTACCCCTCCGCGCGGCGAATCAGGGCCGACGTGAGTAGCCGGCACCGGCTCTTGGCTCAGGCGGGGGCTCGTGCTCGTAAGCCGCGGACGATCCGGTCTCGGTGCCACCCGGCGGGGAAGGCGGGCGACACCGAGGCCAGCTCGCTGTCCAGGTCCGGCGCCTCAGCGGCGGTCGGGGTGTAGCCGTTCCACTCCGTCAACACGGTCAGAGCCCTTCGGCCCGGCGGATGCGGGGCGCCAGGGGCAGGTCAGAGCCGTGACGGTGAGCGCGGCGACTCCGGCCAGGCAGAGCCAGGCGAAGAGATCACCGATCCGGTCGTAGACAGTGGTGCCGCCGTGCGTGGGCACGTAGGCCACAATGGTCTGTCGGCCGGTTGTGAAGTAGTCGGTGGTGGCGAGGGCCCGGCCCTTGTTGTCGTAAGCGGCCGAGACGCCCTCGGCGTCCTGACGCACCATCGAGTAGCCGCCCTCGATGGCTCGCAGGCTCGCCTTCATGGTGTGCGCGCCGCCGTATGCCTTCCAGTCGTGGGAGGGAACGAGCATGATGTCGGCCCTGGTCCGCATCATGGCGGGGAAGTCGGCGTCGTAGCAGATGACATTGGCGATACGGCCGTACGGGGTGTCGGCGACGGGCACGTGGCCGTCACCGGGGGTGAACTTCTCCGAGCCGGGGATGGGATGCGCCTTCTGATAGGTCCACAGCACCTTTCCGGCGGGGTCGATGAGGACTGCCTCGTCCCTGCCGTAGGCGGGGGCGGTCGTGCTGTAGACACGGAGGCCGATCTCCAGATAGACCCCTGACCGACGGGCCTGCTCCTGTGCGTTCGCGATGGCGGCGGACTCGTGGGCCTCCTGGGTCCTGACGCCCTCCTCGGGCCAGACCACGATCTTCGCTCCGGCGGCGGCCTCGCGTCGGGTGGACGCGAGCAGGTCGTTCTCGACGGCGGTCATCGCGGGCTGCACTGTCGAAGCGGGAGCGGCGGCGATACCTGCCGACCCGCCGGTGATCCGACCGAGCGCGGTCTTGAGGTGATCGGTCACGGTCCGGTCAGGGCTCACCCCGGCGATCCGCACGGTCGTACTCGTGGACGGACTGAAGGCGAGCCGGGCACTGCCCGTGAGCACGACGGTCAGCAGGACCGCCCCGTAGACCAAGCCGCCGCGCCACGAAGGCCGTTCCCAGATCCGGTTGACGGTGCTGGCGAAGTACGCGATCAGGAATCCGATCCCCCACGAGCCGGTGACCGAGATGATCTGAAGGAGCGGGAGGTCACCGTACTGGGTGACGGCCTGCGAACCGTAGGCCGTCCCGAATGGCGACAGCACGGTGATCAGGAACTCGCCGCCCGCGACAGCAGCGGGGAAGGCCAGGGCCGCCACCGCGGGACGCAGCCGGTTGATCAGCAGTCTGTCGGCCAGGAACGGCAGCGTCTGCAAGGCGGCGAGGGCAGCCGCGCCCGCCGCGGTCACGGGGTTGAGGCCGATCGCCGACTCCTGGATCCAGAAGACGGCGGCGGCGGTGTGCGCCGGCCAGATCCACAACGCCCCGGTCCATGCGCGGCTGAGGCGGGTGAAACGCAGCAGGAGCACGGGGAAGATCCAGGCCGCGGCGGCGATGTCCCACCGGCCGCCCACCGCGAACAGCATCGTTCCGGTGCCGAGAAGCAGGAGGAGCGGCCGCACGGCGGGCGCGGAACCTCTCTGATTCTTGGGGGCGTTGCTCGCGTTCGTCGCGCCGCGCTGAGGCCGTGCCGTCGGACTGGTTCGCCCGACAGGGGGGTTTGACACCGGGAAGTTCGTCATGGAAAAGACGCTAGGAGGGCGCTTGCGCCGGCGCCTCGGTCCCGATGGCGATCTCCCGGGCGGCCGCGCAACTATCGATGCACCCCTGACGAAGGATCCGCCGAGCCCTCGTCTTCCTCTAACCTGACGAACCGAAATGAGCACTCTCATGTATGCCGCGCCACGAGCCGTGCGGCGATGGGCAGCCGACCGGCCGCGTCTGACGGATGTGGCTCTGGGCGGTGGCATCACGCTGTTCGATGTGACCACGGTGCTGGACCGCACACCGGAGCCGGACGGCTGGGGAGTGGCCCTGTGGGGCATGCAGACCGCTCCGCTGCTGTGGAGGCGGACACGCCCATGCGCCGTCCTGGCGGCGATGACCGTCCTCTACGTGGTCTTCCAGATACTCAGCCCGATCCACGGCCGGATACCCGGCCCGTTCCTGCTCATGATCGGCGTGTACGGCGTGGCCCGCTACGCGACGGCCTCGGCGAGCCTGCCGGGGACGCTGCTGTGCCTTGCGTCGGCCACCGCCGCCGACGCCCTCACCGGGCACTGGCAGAGCCCGCGTCTCGGATCGCTGGAGCCGATCAGCGCCACGACGTTCGTCTTCTTCTTCACCCTTGCCTGGACCCTGGGGTACGGCAGGCGCAGGATCGGCGCCGACGCCGCACGCCTGCGTGACCTCAATCAGCGTCTCAGGGCCGAGCAGGAGCGCAACGCCCGGCAAGCGGTGGTTACCGAACGGGCCCGCATCGCACGAGACTTGCACGACGTGGTCGCCCACCATGTGAGCGCGATCGCCGTTCTGGCGCGAGCCGCCGAGGAGGGCATGGCGAGCGGCGTTCCACCCACCGTGGAAGCCGCAGGAGCCGCAGAAGCCGCAGAAGCCGCGGAAGCCATGAAGAGCGTCGGTCTCATCGCGCGGACAGCCGACACCGCGCTCATTGAGATGCGCCGCCTCCTCGGACTGCTGTCGTTCCGGGAACAAGGGCTCGCGCCCGAACCGTCGTTGTCCTCGGAGCATCTTGAGCCGCTCATCGGCGCCGCGACGTCGGCGGGGTGCCGGGTGACGTACGTGTCGGACCTCCGGGCGCGGACCGATCCGTCCACCGGCATGCTGATCTCGGCCTACCGGATCATCCAGGAGGCACTGACGAACGTGATCAAGCACGCCGGGCCTGTCGGCGTGCGGGTCACCGTGCGAGGTGACGACTCCCGCCTCACGATCGAGGTCGAGAACGACCCGGCACCACCGGGCCACCGGTCCGTTCCCGGCAGCGGCCGTGGGCTCGTCGGCATGCGCGAACGTGTGGCGGCCTTCGACGGCGTGCTGCGGGCCGGCCCGCGCGAGGACGGCGGCTGGCGACTGTGCGCTGTCCTTTCCGCGAAGGCGTCTCAACCGGCGGAGGAGAGCGTATGACCGTACGAGTGCTTCTTGCCGACGATCAGGAGATGGTCCGGACCGCGCTCCGGCTGGTCATCGACCGCCGTGAGGACTTGTCCGTCGTCGGCGAGTCAGCCGACGGGGAGCAGGCTGTCGCTCGCGCGATCGAACTCCAGCCGGACGTCGTGCTGATGGACGTCCGTATGCCCGGCATGACCGGCGTCGAAGCCACGCGGCGCATCGTCACCAACTGGCCCGGACCGGGCGAGGCTCCGCGTGTCCTCGTGCTCACCACATTCGATCTGGACGAGTACGTGCACGCGGCGCTGCGGGCCGGAGCCGCCGGCTTCCTGCTGAAGAACAGCCCTCCCGACCAGCTCGCCCAGGCCATTCGCGCGGCAGCAGGCGGGGACGCCGTACTCGCCCCGAGCGTCACGCGCCGCCTCATCGACACCGTCACCGCGTTGCCTGCCGCCCTGCTGCCCAACGCCCCCGTTCACCTCGACCCCGCACCGTGCGAGGGCGGGCCGGAAGAGGCGCTGGACGGGCTGAACGCGCTGACCGAACGCGAACTTCAGGTCCTTGTCCTGGTCGCCCGAGGCATGTCCAACGCCCAGATCGCCACGGCTCTCGGCCTCAGCGAGGGGAACGTGAAGAGCCGCGTCAACCGCATCCTCACCCGCCTGGGACTGGAGAACCGTGTTCAGGCCGCACTGCTGGCTCACCAGGCCGGTCTCACCGGAAACATCCGGATGGCGACAACGCCCACCTCTCAGCAAGCCGTGGCAGGCAGGACCGGTGATCCGGCGGCTTCCTCTTGACCGCCGACACAGCCCGCCTGCGCCGGGACACCCGCACCGGTGTCTACGTAGAACGACGCGTCACCGGGGGCAAAACATGACGAGAAGCCATCCGATGCGCCAAACGCTGCGTCTCCCGCGTCAACACCCACCGATTTCATCCACAGGGGCATCAAGCACGGATACGTCTTCCTCGGGACCGTCACCGCTGCCACACTCCTCATCTGGCTCCGCTCGTGATCGAGGAGACCAGGCACTAAGCGTCCCGGTATTGGTCCCGGACCTCGGGGCGTTGCTGGAAGCCGGCTGACTCGTAGGTGGCTACGGCGCCGACATTGGAGCTCGGGGTACAGACGATCGCGCTCGACGAGCCCAGCTCCTGGAGTGCGGCCGCCGCGGCGACGGTGATCGCCTCGCCGTAGCCGTGACGGCGATGTTCCCGGTGAACGCCCATCGGTTCGAGCAACCCGGGCCTACCCGGGCCGGCCGACCACACCGTCACCGCCGCCACCGCGTTGCCCTGCTCGTCGTACGCGACCAGGCACCGGGCGTCGGCGTACGGCAATCCGGCCGCCATCGCGTGCCAGCGCTCGTCCGTGAACCTCGACCCGTCGAACGCTGCCCGATGTACGTTGGCGAACACGTGCGCCTGCTCCGGCCCGACCGCCTTGATCCGCACGCCCGGGTCCTTCACGGGCTCCGTGAGGTCGCGGCGCAGTGGCGTCCACGGCTCGTCGGCTCTCCAGCCGTCCTCGAACAGCAGATCTTGGACCAGTGCACCCATCGGCGCCTCGATGTTCACCCTCCCCTCGGGCAGCACGCCGCGCTCCGGCTCGGTCACATCTTCGACCAGTTGCCGCGCCAGTTCCTCGCCCCGCTGAGCGTCTGGCGCGATCGTCAGCCGCAGCAGCCCGGGACCGTCCAGCAGCCCGACGGCGAGAAACTGTCCGTCCCGGCTCCACGTCCGGACCGCCGCGGCCGTCGCCTCCGCACCTGACCGCCAGAACCAGCCCAGGTCCCCCGGATGCAGTTGCATCGGCGCCCCCTCGTACTGCCACTCCCGAAGCACGCCCACAGCCTCGCTCAGCCCGTCGACTCCGGGCTTGCCCAACACAATCGCCATACCCCCGATCACACACCACCGCACCGACATCCCGCACCGGCACTCCGCACCCGGTTCCGACCGGCCCTCGGCGGGCCGATCGCCATTGCCGCTGCCGAACAGGCCGCTGACGCTGCCCGCGAGTGCGACCGCCCCTCCGGCGTTTGCGTCCGAGGGGACCTGTCGTCGGGGACGGTCCGCAAGGCCGTGGACCCGGCCTGCCCGAGCCCCGGAAGAGGCTCCCGCCGTGGGCTACCGGCCTGGACCCGTGCAAGCCGGTGGTCGCCGGGCAGGGGTCGTACGTATCGTCAGACGCATACGACCCCTACCCTCGGCCCGGCACGAGTCCGCGGTCAGTGCCGTCCGGCCGCCGTGCGGCGACGCATCACGAACAGCACGCCTGCGCCGGCGGCGATCACCGCGGCGGCCGACCCGGCGATCAGCCCGGTATCGCTGCCGCCTCCGGTGTCGGCGAGTCCGGTCCCCGCAGCGGGCGAGGATGTGGACGGCGAAGCGAGCGGGGACGTCGAGGACAACGGCGCGGCGGCCGTGGAGGTCGGCGTCACGGTGGCGGTCGGCGACGCCGAGGGGGCCGGCCCAGCCGTTGGGGTGCCGGACGGGTGGGAAGCGGCAGGCACGCACGGGGTGTCCGGGGAGATCGGCAGGTCCGTCAGCCGCTCGTCGACGAGATTGCCCGCCGTCACCGAGACGTTCCACTGGTAGCCCTGGAGCCACGGCACCAGGATCGTCGTGCTCGCGCCTGCCGCCGTGGGGTGGTCGATGTGTCCGGTGCCGACGGTCTCGCCGTCGGTACCGACCGCCATCCGGATCCGCACGGTGATGTCCGCGGGCGTGCCGGTTGGGTCCTTGTCCGTGACCGTGATGGCGGCCCGGGCCTCGCCGGTGCTGGTGTCGCACGTCACCTTCGCGGTGAAGTCGCCGATGCTGCAGGCATAGGCGTCACCGGAGGCCAGGAGCACGGCAGTTGTTGCGGCCACGGCGGCAGCGGTGACGGCACGCTTGGATATCACGGGTCCCTCCCCAGGGAACGTTCCACGAGGGGTGCCCTGCTCGGGACCCCCGCTGGCCGCGGGCGCACCCCGCGGAAGGCTTCGAGGGGCCCGGGGGCCCGCAGGGAGCGGCTCATCATGTCACCCCGGCGGACTGTCGACGCACCGGCCCCAAGCCGTGCACCCACTGACAACGCGGCCCCGCTCACAACCCCGGACAACTCGCCCGTCATGGTGGAGACCGCGCCCCCTGCTGGGCTGCGGATGACTTCCGCTCTCGGCCGGATCGCGTCGTATCGTCCCTGATCCGGTCGGGTACGGCATCGGCAACCGGCTCTTGCGGGAGGGGACTTCGGGAGGGGGAAGGCCGGCCGGACCAAGCGGGAGCGCGGCAGGGACCAGAACGGCCCGAGGATCTGGCATGGGATGCCGCGTTGTCGATGACGCCGGGCAAACAGGCGTACCGGCCGCCGTGGCCCTGGGTGGCCGGGGAGGCTGCCGCCTGGCAGATACGGCAGATCGGGAAACCGCTGCGGCAGGCGGAGGCCCTCGTCATCTCGCCGGCGCACGCCGCGGTCATGTCCGCGGCCGCCACACTCGAGCGCCGACGTCAGCACTTTGGACCGCGACCGGGACATCGTTCCATGGCCGCAGGAATCCCGTGAACTCGATCGCCTAGCATGCCAAGACATGGCGATGTTCGTGCACTTGACATCAGCGGCCAACGCGCCGCGCATCCGGCGGTCCGGGATCCGCGCGGCCAGTTACGGGCAGGGAGACGTGCGCGGAGTGTACTGCTTCCCGGTGTTGCCGTCGTACACCCTCACCCACCAGTGGCTGCGCGAACTGGCGCGTTTCGGCAGCCGGGGAGGGCTTGTGGCCGTCCACATACGGCTGGACGACGCTCAACACGTGCTGGTCGGAAGCTATTCGGACCGTGCACGGGACGCCCAGGCCACCGTCACCGCGGCCGAGGCGGTGCGGCGGATCTCGGCACTGGAAGACCCACGAGGGTGGGAGGTGTTCGTACCCCGGGCGATCCAGCCGCGTGAGGTACACCGGATCCGTGCCGCGCCACAGGTGGTGGGCTGGCGATACCAGCCGGACGCGCACGGGACCCGCCCCTGCACCTGCTTCGGGTGCCGCGTACGAGGCGGGTACGGGGCGCGGCGCCTGCGCGAGCGGTTGCCGCATCCGCTGGACGGCCCGCCGCCACCGGCCAGGGTGCTGCTCGCCAGGATTGCGGCGACTGGTGAGCCCGGTGACCCGGCCGTGCTGCGGGAGTCGCTGCACTGGTTCGGGATGCGCCGGCGGGGACCGCTCGCCCAGTTGACCCGCCTCTGCATCCACCCCGACCCCGAGGTACGGGAGGAGCTGGTGTGGGCAGTCGCCCGTTGGTCCACCCCGGGGGTCACGGAGCTGCTGGACAACCTCGCCGACGACCCGCACCCGGATGTCCGGGAGGCAGTGGAGGCGGTCCGTGACTCGCAGTGACCACTACCCCGGGAGTCGATCAACCAGACGAGTGAGTCCTTGGACGGCCCCGCAGTTCGATGGTTACCCGTCGCTGCTCCGGCCTCGGCTCCGCTGGCGGAGCTCGATCCGGTTGCCGTCCGGATCGAATGCCGTAAGGCGAACGCCGAAGGGATAGTGCGTTGGAACGGGCCCTGGAACTGACCAACATCGGTCCGCTGCTCCCGCTCAGCGGCTACCAGACACCCTCCGCACTGCGCAGGGCCGGTCGCAAGCGACTGGAGTTGTGGCTGGCCCATCGGGACGTCCGCAACGCTGAAACCCTGGCTGCCGCCGCAGTTGAGGCCGCTCAGCGGCACCACACACAGCTTCCGGGCGAGAGCGCGATCGCTCAGGTAGTCCACGACCTGGCGTTGGAGGTGATCAGACTCCACGAGAAGATCCATGCGCTGGACAAGCTCATTGCGGACCGGTTTCGGGAGCACGAACTCGCCGCAGTGATCTCCAGCATGCCAGGCATAGGTCCATTGCTGGGCGCCGAGTTGCCGGCCGCCACCGGCGGCAGTCTCAGCCGTTTCACCAGTGCCGACCACCTCGCGGCCTTCGCCGGCGTTGCCCCAGTGCCGCGCGACTCCGGCAACGTCAGCGGCAACCTTCACCGGTCCCGCCGTTACCACCGAGGTCTCCGGCGCGTCTTCTGCACCTCCGCGCAGATCAGCATCCGCAGCTGCCCGGAGTCCCAACACTTCTACGAGCGCAAGCGGGCCGAGAAGAAACAGCACAAGCAGGCCGTGCTCGCCCTGGCTGGACGACGTGTCAACGTCCTGTTCGCCATGATCCGTGACGGACAGTGTTACCACGCCCCAATTCCCGTCACCGCTGCGGCTTGACAACAACATGAGGAGGTGGAGCAACGGTAATTCTTGGACTGCTCGGCGATCGTATGGTCGCGGGTGGGCACCAGGGTGCCGTTCACGATGAGCACGGTGTCCTTCACGAACCGGCGTCTGGGCTGGAGCGCGAGGAGAGGGCAAGGTGGTCGATGACCCGGTCGGCCGAGGACTTCGAGATGCCGAAGGGCGGTGCAATCCGGCGCATCGTCAAGTTCGTGCGCCTGCAAGCCGTGACGAGCAGCACCCGGTCCTCCAGTGCCAGGCTTCACGGCCGGTCGCGATGGGCCACGTCTGCCCCTTCACGGCGCAGCATGGTTACCAGCTTCCCGAAACTGCGCGGGCTCAGCCCTGTGAACGGGGCCATCCAGGACGGCTGTGACGCCGTGATCACACCAGCCGTTCCAAGACCATCTCACCCGTGACCAGACGTCAGGGAACAGCCCTAAGCTGAGCGGATGGTCGAACGCGATGTAAGGAAGATGCGGGCAGTGTTGCCTGCCCACACGATCGAGGTCGGGGCCGAGCCACTGGACCGGCCGACGCGAAACTCAGTGGGCGGCTGGCCTTTCCTCGACGACGCCCAGGAATGGCCCGAGTGCTTTTGCGGCGAGCGGATGGCTCTGTTCTTCCAACTCGACATACCCCTGGACCTTCAACACTTCGGCGGAGACCACCTGCTGGTCTTCCACTGCCGTGCGCACAACGACGCATCCGAACCCGAGATGGCTGACGGCCGGCTCGTGCCCCGGTACTGGGACGCTCCGCAGCTGCCCTACCCGCGTCCGTTCTGGCGCGTGCTGCTCCAGCGCCGTGCAACTCGGTCAGTCGCGCAGGCGGAGCCATCCCTGTGCGCACTGCCGCTGATGCTGCAGCCCCTCGTGGACACCCCCAACCCGGGCGGGCTCGGAGCCCAGGCGTTCAAGGTCGGCGGCACGCCGTCCTGGGCCCAGGATCCCGAGTACTACACGTGCGCGTGCGGCGCCGATTTGGTGTGCATCTGCCAGGTGCCGGAAGGCATGGAATTCGCCGTGCACCCCGGCCAACCAGAGCAGCCGTACAGCGTCGGTGCCGACACCTACAACCTGTTCTTGGCCAACGAGGTCTACCTGCTGGCGTGCCCGGACCACTGCGATCCGGCGGCGGTCTGGCCGGTGAACCAGAACTGACCCCTCGGTACCACCGACTTCAGCAATCCCGTCGACGCCGTTAGCCACCACAACGAACAGGTCAGCCAACTGGCCGTAGATCACTTACGGGACAGCCCTTGGCAAGAGTGCCCGTTTTCCCTTTTCCTGCTTCGCGGTTACGGGGCTGGGACGAGGGGGCCATCGCTGGGTTGATGCGGTCGATCCCGCCCAACTCGCCTGTTCGCTGGCTTGGTTACAGGGTGGTGGTCCGCTGGGCTCGGCAGGCAAGGACGCCCGGGGCCGCTGTCACACCTGCCCGCTGGGGTCGCGATCATGAGTGACGGAATCGAGTGGATAGACGACGAGCTGGGCCATGAAGGCTTCTCCCTCATGATGGTGAAGGGGATCAGCCACGAGGAACTGGCGGTCTACCTGGGGGCGCAGCCCGGCACCATCATGGACCCGGACACCGCCCACAGCAGAAAGAAGAGAAGTGGGTGGGGGTGGGGCAGACCGGCCGGGTCGCAGGCGAGGGGATCGAACGCCCCGGGTGTCCTCACGCGCGACGCCGGGCAGACAAGCTGCCCGGCCGAACTCCCCCACCGCGGCGGCGTCGCAGACGATCTTCAGGACGAACAGCTCGCCGTCACCGACCAGCTGCCGGGGGAGGGGGAAGACGTCCTCCACCGACTCCTCGGCCAGGATCGGGTCACCGGCCGCGATACGGCCGACGAGCGGGACGTACGACGCGGCCGGCTTGTCCGCCGTGTCGGTGGGCTGTGCCGAGGACTGGTCGGAGCTCCGGACCTCGTACGCCCGCGGCCGGTGCGGATCGCGGCGCAGGAAGCCCTTGCCCTCCAGTGTCATCAGCTGGTGGGCGACCGACGAGGGGCTGGAGAGGCCGACCGCCTGTCCGATCTCCCGCATCGACGGCGGGTAGCCGCGCCGCTGCACGGAGTTCCGGATGACCTCGATCACCCGATGACAGTACTCGTGAAGCCCGATGACAGTACTCGTGAAGGAGGGTTGGAGCCATGCACTGCCCCTTCTGCAGGCACCCTGACAGCCGTGTCGTCGACAGCCGTACGACCGATGACGGCCGGCACGTCGATCCGCAGGCGCCGCCAGTGCCCCGACTGCTCCCGTCGTTTCACGACGGTGGAGACGTGCTCGCTGATGGTGGTCAAGCGGTCCGGCGCCACCGAACCCTTCAGTCGTACCAAGGTCATCAACGGCGTGCGCAAGGCGTGCCAGGGCGGCCGGTCACCGAGGACGCGCTCGCCCAGCTCGGCCAGCTCAATTGAGACCACGACCTCTTCGTCCCGAGAAGGTCAGGACAAGATCCCAACCTGCCCTGGCCGTGTTCATTCAGGTCAGGTCAGGTCATTGGTACGAGATGGCCTGCATATGGGGACGAGGGGAGTACTAGAGCACGATGATCAGGAAGCCTCCGCGGTTGAAGAAGAACCCGTGGTCGTCGAAGCGGTGGTCGAAGCGGAACCCGTTGTGGTCGAAGCGGTGATCGAAGCAGCCTCCGCCCCAGTCACCGCGGTCGCCGCACGAGTTGGTGGTCACATGAGTGTGCACGGCAGGGGCCGCTGCTGCGGCCGTGCCTGCTGCTCCGATCGCAGCACCGCTGGCCATCAGAATGCCGACCGCGGACACTGCGGCGAGATGCCTGGCGCGTTGTGCTCGCATGATGGATGCACCTTTCTTCCATCGTCTCGCGCGACTCTCAGCGGCACGAGATGGACAGCCACAGCCGCAAGGGAGGAGCGGCGCGGTCGCAGGCGTCGCCCGTTACCTACGAGGAGCACGTCTTGCAGCCAAGATCCCCGCTGGACGGGAACCAGCCGGCTGGGGCGTACCCCCAGGTTGAGGCTCTCCATATCAGTACGCTGGCGGCGCTCTTTTGGATTGCGCTTCGGCGGGAAATCCGTGGCATTGTGGCAGCCGTCTTCTCTCGGAGCCTTCACCCGTGGCGGGGGTGCCGTCGACCAGGCCGCACACCGGAGCCTCAGTCCCATGCCGTTGATCGTCCCTGGGCACCACGTTGCCCAGGTCATGAGTCAAGGCGCAGACCGTATCGCCGAGGCCATCGGGAAGCGTGCCGACGACTGACCCTGCGCCGGAGGCTGGCCTGCGAGGCGACCTCTTCGTCCCCAACGCGATCAGAGGATCCGTGACCTCGCCTCTGCGCTGACGAGCTGCGGGTACGTCTCCGGGGCAGTCCGTTGTCGTTCGGGATGTTATTGGAGCGGTCACTCCAGAGGACTACTCCACATACCCCGCCCCATGGCCTGCTGAACGAGCCCTCACCACGTAGGGCATCGTCCAAGACCGTTTCCTGCATGGTCAGTTGGCTGTTGTGCTGTGTGTGGGGAGTGGGCGGTGGGGCTGGATTGTTCCGGATGGCCTGTGGGAGATCGCGCGGCCGTTGCTGCCGTCGGCGCGGGTGCGTCCGCAGGGCGGCGAGGTGGCGAACATCGATGATGAGGCGGTCTTCGCCGCGGTCGTGTACGTGCTGGTCAGTGGACGTGCCTGGCGGGCCTTGCCGCCGTGTTTTGGTGCGTCGAAGTCGACGGTGCACCGTCGCTTCCTGATCTGGTCGCGGGCCGGCGTGTGGGGCCGGCTGCACCAGGAGGTACTGCAGCTGCTGGCTGGTCGAGGCCTCGTTGACCTGTCTCGGGCAGTCCTCGACTCGGCCCACGTCCGAGCGAAAGGGGGGGCGAACTTGCAGGTCCGTCACCCGTGGACACGGGCAAACCAGGTTCCAAGATGCACGTCCTGTCGGACGCGAACGGACTGCCTCTACGCGTAGGCCTCTCCGCCGCCAACACCCATGACAGGCACGGGCTGAAGCCGATGGTGGCCCATCTCCACGTATGACACGAATCCCACAACGACGATTCCAAGCCTCAGCGGTAGCACGCCGACAAAGCCTACGACCTTCGTGACCTGCGACGATGGCTCCACGGCAAACGGATCGGCGTATGCATCGGCCTCACGGACCGGCTCGCCCACCACCCGCTGCTGCTGTCCGGGGGACAGCAGCAGCGGGTCGCCTGCGCCCGAGCCCTGGCCGGCCGACCCGAGATCATCTTCGCGGACGAGCCGACGGGCAATCTGGACACCCACGCGGCGGCCGAAGTCCTCTCCCTGCTGGCGCAGATGGTCCGACAGATGGGGCAGACGATCGTGATGGTCACACACGGCCCGGCAGCCGCGGCGTACTCGGATCGCGTGGTCTTCCTCGCGGACGGTCACATCGTCGACGAACTCCGCCAACCCAGCACGGACCAAGTGCTGCAACGCATGAAGCGGTTCGACAGCCAGGGCAGAACCCATGGCGGCTGACCCCACCGACATCATCGAGTGCCGAGCGTGAGCCTTGGGAAATGCGGAACGTGAACAGCGGGGAGGAGAGGTGAGGAGAGGTGCGGACGGCTGGACAGCAGTGTCGCCGAAGCGCTGCGTCTCTCCGCACCGATGCGGCTCCAGCGGTCCCCGGCGCCGTCGGCATGGACCGTGGCGCGGTTCCGCCGACCGCCCTGCCCCGCTGGTCAGGGTCGCGGCCACGGCGGGAAGCCGGACAGGAGCGAGACCGCCGAGCACGTCCACGGCCCGCTGCACATGTACGAACTCGACGTCCACGCCCCCTGGAACACGAAGAGACGACAGCGTCGCGACACACCCTCTCCCCACCCGCTCCTAGATCGTTGCTACGGTTCACCGGTGTCTGACTCTTCACGCGATACCGCCGAAGGCGCCGGCTGGGGCACCCTGGAACACGGCGAGTACAAGCACCTCATGCCGCACCGGGTCGAGAAGCTCTCATGGCTCAACCCGAAGACCCTGTGGGCCGCACGCAACGGCGTACTGGCTTCCTGGTTCGGGGATCCCACGGGCCACACCCGCAGCCGCTGGGTGGCACAGCGGACGGCCGCCGGAGCCCCCGCCACCAAGGTGATCCGGCGCGACGACCCGGACCGGTTCTCCTTCATGGTCATCGGAGACACCGGCGAAGGGGACGATCCCCAATACGCCGTCGTCCCCGGCTTCCTGAAGGCCAGTCAGGGAACGAAATTCGCCGTCATCGCCAGCGACGTGATCTACCCCGTCGGCAGGACGGACGACTACGGCACGAAGTTCTTCCGCCCGTACCAGGACTACCCGGCACCCATATACGCGATACCTGGCAACCACGACTGGTACGAAGACCTCGGCGGCTTCATGCGCGTCTTCTGCGACGACGCCCCGCCGCTCGCCCCACAGCCCGCGCCGCGCCCCCTCTCACGGGCCTGGCTGCGGTCGCTGCTGTGGCACCGGCCGCCCGCGTCCGACGGACAACGCCTCACCGAGGCACGGATGTTGCGCTCCACACCAGCCCAACAGGCCGTCCAGCCGGGCCCGTACTGGGCCATCGACGCCGGGCCGGTGCGGATCATAGGCATCGACACGGGACTGCTGGGAACCATCGACGCCGAGCAGGGCGCATGGCTGCGCGAGGCGTCCAAGGGACCTCTCCCCAAGATCCTCGTCACCGGCTCGCCCCTGTACGTGGACGGCGAACACCACCCTTGCCCCATCGAAGGCGGCGGCACTGTCGACGACCTCGTCCGCGACCCGGACCACCGCTACCTCGCGGCCATAGGCGGCGACATCCACAACTACCAGCGCTACCCGGTGCGGGTGGACGGCCGCACCATCCAGTACGGGCGGCGGCGGAGCGTTCATGCACGCCACCCACACCATCCCCCGTGTCTCCGTCGCGGACGTCACCGAGCAGGAGTTCCGCTGCTACCCGCTGCGCGGCGACTCCCTCGCCTTCTACAGCAGGCTCTACGGACGCCGGCTGCGCCTGCGCCGCCTGTTCACCCTCACCGAGGCCGAGGCGACGGCCGTCGTCGCCGAGCGCCTCGGTATCCCGCCGACCCGCACCCAGGGCCCGCCCGCCCGCGTCACCTGGCGCACCCGTCTGATCGCGAACCTGCTGGGCGCGGGCGGCCGGCCCGAGCGCACCTCGCGCTTCCGCCTGCCCGTGCGGAAGATCTACACCCAACTCTTCTCGCCGAGCTCGGCGACCTACAGCCCGCCGTTCTTCAAGTGCTTCCTGCGCCTGGACGTCACCCCGGAGGCGGTCCGGCTGCGCTGCTTCGCGGCCACCGGGAACCGCGCGCAGGAAATCGACCCGCCGGTCGAGGACGAAGTCATCATTCCGCTGACCTGAACACCCGGGGAATCGGACGCTGTCCCGCACGGCAGCCGGTCCGGTTCCTGCGCCGCCGTGTGATCCGGGACGCTGGGACTGCGCTAGTATTGATCTTGAGCAAGCCGCCCGAGCTTCCGGCGGTGAGCCTCGCGTTGGTGGTCCAAGGAAAGATGTCCCGCTTCCTGCGGGGAGATGCAGGTGCAAGGCCTGCCCGGCGCTCCACACGGCCCCGCCTCCGGTATCCCGGAGGCGGGGCTGCTTTTTTGACTGCCGGGGACCGCAGACCGCAGACCGCAGACCGCAGACCGCAGAGCCGCCAGGAGACCTCCCGAGCGGCCGGACGACGGTGCCGCCGACGAGCCGCCGTACTCCGGTGTCGGCACGGGGCGCCCCCCGCCGGTCTGGTCCCGGGAACAGAGCACCGGCCGGTCTTGTGCACCGCCCTCGACCACGCCCCGGCCACCTGCGCGGATCCCGGCTTCCCCACCCGTCTGAGGGCCGGGATCAACCGGGCGGCCCGGACGGAGGACGAGTGACGTTTCTCCGGTGAACCGCTTGCGCCATTGAAGTGAGTAAAGCCCGCCCAAGGAGAGAGTCCATGATCGATATAGGGATCCTCTTGTCTTGGCAAAGGGCAGTCGTGTTGCGGCGGCCCTCTCCGTGCGACGTGTTCAACCCCACGAGAGGAACCGGACGTTGACCTACGGGAAGAAGCTGAGGGAGCAGATCGCCGGGCCGGAGACCACTCCGCTGATCGGCGTGTATGACATGTACTCGGCGTCGATCGCGGCCGAGCACTACGACGGGATGTTCGTCTCCGGCTTCGGCTTCGCGGCCTCCTACTACGGACTGCCGGACATCGGCTTCATCGCCTGGCCGGACATGGTGGCGTTCGTCCAGCGGCTGCGGGGCGCCTTCCCGCGGCACCACCTGCTGGTGGACATCGACGACGGATACGTCGACCCCGAAGTCGCCTGCCATGTCGTCGAGGGACTGGAGCGGATCGGGGCGTCGGGAGTGATCCTGGAGGACCAGAAGCGCCCGCGCCGGTGCGGGCACGCCGACGGCAAGCAGGTGCTGCCGCTGTCCGAGTACCTCGCCAAGCTGGAGATGGTGCTGGCGACCCGGCAGGACCTGGTGGTGGTGGCCCGTACGGACGCCACCGACGAGAACGACATCCTGCACCGGGCCGAGAAACTCGCCGCGACCGACGCGGACGTGGTCCTGGTCGACGGAGTACGCAGCGTGGAATGGATCCGACGGATCCGCAAAGTGGTCGGCGACAAGCCCCTGCTGTTCAACCAGATCGCGGGCGGCAAGTCACCCCGGCTCTCGCTGACCGAACTGTTCGAACTCGGCGTGGACGTCGCCATCTACAGCACACCCTGTCTGTTCGCGGCCCACCAGGCCATGCACTCCGCGCTCGCCGACCTCAAAACGGCGGACGGTCGGCTCCCTGTGGTGAACACGGCGGACGGCGTCGGCGTCAAGACCGCCACCCAACTGCTGGAGCGCAACATCGCCCGACTGCGGCCGGAACCCCAGGGCGTGAGCGCGTGACGCCGGCACGCGTCCCGCCACTGCGACTGCGCACGGCCGCCGTGCTGGCGGCGGCGGCCCTGCTGGGCGCCGCGGCCACACCGGCGGCCGCGGGCGACAGCCTGATCACCGTCCTCGACAACTCGCACGCCGACTCGATCCTCGAGGTGGACCGGACCGCGAACATCCAGCAGGGCAGCGGAACGGCCGGCAGCGACCACGAGGGCAGCGCCGTCGACATGATCGAGGCCCTGGTCGCGGCGCACCAGCACGAGGAGGACCACGACTGACCCGCCGAGCGGCCGACGACGGGACGCCGAGTTCCTCCCGCCGGACCAGCGACACGTCAACGGCCCGCAGAACCAGGGCCTGATGGAGTCGGCCGGGCGGGAGGACCGGGCGGAGCTGTCGGCTCTGGAGAGGCAGCCCATGCGATGGGCGGCCGCTTCACGCCGTACGGTCACGACACTCTTACCCACGGCTGCTCCCGCCTCAGCCCCCGCCCCGCCCCGCCCGCCGGCCGGGGGCTGGCGGAGGAGGCCCGTTCGGCGCCGTGTGATCGCAGGATCACGCGGTGTCGGCCGCATCTGACGCAGAAACAGATGGCGTCCATGGCACACGAGTTGCGACTGCGCCGGATGACCCGCTCCGCCGCGGAGGCCGACCGCTTCACCCCGCGAGTACGGCGTCGTGCACAGCCCGGCTCGGGCCTGGGACGAGAGACCTCCGGCCGCCGACGGCGGCCGGAGCGGCCACGCAGGAAACCGGGGGTGGGGACCGGGGGAGGGGGTGGGGCGGCGGGGCGAGCCGGCCAGGACAGCGCACGCGAGCTGTTCTTCGGGCGGCGCACCCCGCCTCGCACCGCGGTGCGACGGAAGCCAAACGTGCGGCGAACAGAATTCGGCGTTCAGCTACCTGCCGCCACCCGGCCACAGCCGCTCAGGACTGTGCCTTGCGAACCCGACGTTCCTCATCTGGAGGGCACATGAGCACAGCAGGGCACCAGAACCGGCTGGACAGACGCGCACTGCTGCAGGCCGCGGTCGCCATACCCGCCGTCGGCGTGGTGCGACCGTATTCGAGGCGACCCCGGCACACGGCGGCCCGGCAGCCCACAGCGGCGGCCGGTCCCACTTCGACACCGACAGCCCACGCCTCGCGTTGGCCGTCCGGCCCGACGCAATACCCGCCCTGGTCACCCGGGACTTCCTGACACCCTTCGAGTGAGCGGCGCACTTCCGCACGTGTGACGGCGCGGGGACCTGAGCGAGCGGCTGCGCACCCGGCGCCCGCGGGTTCACCGCGGCGTCGGACGGGCCTGCCTGGCCGGCGTCGCGATCGGCCGGCTCGCGGCGTTCGTGATGCCGATGTTCAGCCGACCCGTGCTCGTGGGCGCCATGGGCTGGGTTTGAGTACGGGTACTCATGACACCGCGTGTCAACCGGGGCGACTGTCGCTGGGTGAGCGCAGATACCAAACGTACTGGCCGGGGCGTGGCCGCGGCCTTGGCTGCTGTCGAGTTGGCAGCCCTTGCCCTGGTCTGGCTGTCCTGGGCTTCGTCCTACTGGTCGTGGGACCCGCAGAACTACGGCGCCCCGCCGGGTCCCTACCTGCAGAAGGCCGCGTTCGTGCCGGCAGCCGCCCTGGTCGCCGCTGTCGTGGCGGGAGTCCGCTGGGTACGTGCGGTCGCCATCACTCAGCTCGTGATGTCCATCGCCATCTGCGGGATCATGATCGGCGCGAAGGGTGCTGGTGAACGCGTCTACGAGTCCTCCTATCGGGACGCCTGTCACGCGGGCGTGATCTGTGACGCCCCTTTGCCCGCTCGATGAGCTGCTGCGGAACGCGGCATCACCCCGGCTGGCCGGTCAGCGTTCGGTGGCGAACGCTCAAGGTTCATTGACACGGGACAACTACCGTTGACGACTCACCGCACCGTCAGCCCCGCAGCTCATGAACTCGGACTGGAGTTGGGCTGACCGGCTGTGTCCGGCAACGACCACCAGTGGACCCGCAGCGGGCTCAGCCCGCGCCAGACGGTTCGCTGCCGAGTGACAGGGCATCGAGGACGTTTCGGCGTGGAGGTCTCTGTGATCGTTCCCGCCTTCGATGCTCTGGCCTTCATCGACTTCGTGAACCTCACCGATGGTCTGGAACACCCGCGGCCGGAGGATTTCCCTGCGGTCGGGCGCTCGACTTCATGCCCTGGGGGGAACTGAGGTTGGCAGCCATCACATCTCAAGGCCCGCGCCGACGAACCTAAAGGGTTGTCCCGCAACTGATCTTTGGCATGAGGGTGGTTGGTCGGGATTGGACCGTGGGTCTCACCAGTGGGCTACGCCGTCGGGGATGCGTCGTTCTCTCGGGCTGTCCGGTTTGATCACCTGATGCCCAAGGTGGCCAAGGGCCTGGCGGGGTTGCGGGCGTGCGCGGCTCGGGGTGGGTGCGGTTCCGGTCCTCACTCGGGAGGAGTCGTCTCCGTAGGTGCGCGCCCGAGTCGACATGCTGCCGTCGGGAAACGCGGCGAGGGCCGTGGCCGTGGCCGTGGCCGCGGTCTGGTCCGGAACGGCGAGCGACCCCTTGGAGGCATCGACGTCGGTTCACCCTCTGCGACGGCACGACTGAGCAGCGGCCAGCAGGGGCCGTCCTCCCGACAACATGCGGATCCACACCGGTGATTGAGCAAGAGACCCCCTGTTATGGTGCGCCGATGTCATCGATAAAGCAGTTCCAAGTCACCTTTGACTGCGCAGAACCTGAGCGCGTCGCTCGTTTCTGGTGCGAGGTGTTGGGGTACGTCGTATCGCCGGTGCCGAAGGGGTTTGACACGTGGGACGACTACCATCGCTCGCTGCCGCCTGAGCATCAGGTGCAATGGTTCTCCTGCATTGATCCCTCAGGTGTGGGCCCGCGGCTGCTCTTCCAACGCGTTCCCGAAGGCAAGGTCGTCAAGAATCGGGTGCATCTCTGCGTGCGGGCCGGCACCGGGCTCGTGGGTGAGGAGCGCCTCGCCACACTCCAGGCCGAGTGCGCACGACTGGTCGAGCTCGGCGCGGTACACGTGCGAACGCTGCTTGCCGATGGCACCAACGAGTCGTGCATCGTGATGCAGGACATCGAGGGCAGCGAGTTCTGCCTCGACTGAGCATCCTCCGAGCCGACGAGGTGGGGAGTCGTCTTCCTTGGGCCTCTCTTGAAAGTGGTCTCGTGTGGGGCGGGAGTTATACCGTGAGGGCAAGGTTGTGCAGTCGGGCGATGCCGAGCATCGCGGTGTGAATGCCGTCGCCCTTCAGACGGCAGTCGCGAAGGATCTTCCAGGTCTTCATCCGCGCGAAGACGTGCTCGACGCGGGCGCGGACCTTGCGGTGGGAGGTGTTGTGCTCCTCCTTCCATGCAGGCAGTTCGGTCTGGCCGCGTTCGCGGCGGTGCGGGATGAGCAGGCCGGTGCCCCGGTAGCCGCCGTCCGCGATGACCGTGGGCACCGGTAGTTCTTCGACTGTTCGGCAACCGTGTGATCCCGCGTGGGGACCAGGGTGCCGTCGACGATCAGCATGGCGTCCTTGCGAAACCGCTTGCGGGGCTGTCCTGTCGTCAAATTCCCGGCCGCCCCCGCCGCCGAGGCCAGTCGTCCGCCCGGAGGGCGGGCCTTGCGGCGTCAGGCGTGTGCTCTCGGCGTGCCGGGCACAGGCCCTCGTACTGGATGTACTTGGGTCTGTGCCCGGTGCGGCGAAGGGGGTCCCTCCCTGTTCGAGCGAAGCCGAGAACTTGGGGGCGCGTGCATGGCGTCGCGGGGCAGACGGGAATGTGACGACAGGGCCTAGGCCGTGTCTTCAAAAGATCTTGAGTGGTGGATCATGGTTGGGTGATATGTCGCCATGAACTGTCCGATGCCGAGTGGGAGTTCGTCGGACCGCTGCTGCCGGTGTCGCTGCGGGGCAGGAAGCGGCTGGACGACCGCAGGGTGCTCAACGGGATCGTGTGGCAGTTCCGCACCGGCACGGCCTGGCGGGACGTGCCGGAGCGGTACGGCCCGTGGGCCACGCTGCACACCCGCTTTCGCCGGAGGGCGCCGGACGGCACCTTCGCGCGCATGCTCCGGGCCGCCCGGGCGCACGCCGGCGCGGCTGGGGACATCGACTGGCTGGTGTCGGTCGACTCCACCGTCGTCCGCGCCCACCAGCACGCCGCCGGGGCCCGAAAAGGGGGGCCCGCAGTCCCAGCCTCGGACGCTCCGCGAGGCGGCCTGACCAGTAAAATCCACCTCGCCTGCGACAGTGTCGGCCGCCCGCTCGCCTTCACACTCACGGCCGGCGACACCAACGACCGCACCCAGTTCACCGCCGTGATGGCAGCGATACGAGTGCCCCGCACCGGCCCGGGACGGCCCCGCACACGGCCCGCCCATGTGCGGGGCGACAAGGGCTACAGCTCCCGGGCCTCCGCACCTGGCTGCGACGGCACGGCATCGGCCACACCATCTGATGTGGGCGTGACATTTGAAGACAACTCCTAGTGACGGCCCGAACTCCATCACCCATGTCCGCCCCTGGTCGGGCCTTCTGCCGGTCAGCGGACGATGTCGCTCCCCAGCTCCCACAGGCGCTCGGCGTTCGCCGGGTCCAGCGCATAGGGGGCCACGCCGGGGACGCCCAATTGGGTGGGCCGGGTGTGGACGCGAGGCGCTTCGTTGACGTCCTCGAAATAGCGGCCGCCGACGTCTTCGACCAGCGGGGAAGCGGCGAGGAACACGGTGGTCGCGGCGCCCTGCTCGATCGTCTTGCGGTACGGCTCGGGGGTCCGCAGGCCTCCGGTGTGCCGCTGGAGGTTGGTGGCGATCGCTCCGGGGTGCAGGGAGTTGGCCGTGATGCCGTCGCCGGACCAGCGGCGCTGAGCCTCGACGGCCAGGAGGATGGCGGCGGTCTTGGACTGGCCGTAGGCGAGGAGCGCGTCGTACGGGCGGAAGCGGAAGTCGATGTCGTCGAAGACGACGGGAGAGAAGAGATGGCCGCTGGAGGAGACCGAGACCAGGCGCGCGCCGTCGCCTTCGGCGAGGGCGCGATGCAGCCCCAAGGTCAGGGCGAAATGCCCCAGGTAGTTGGTGGCGAACTGCTGCTCGTGGCCGCCGATGCCCCGCTCGAGTTCCGGCGGCATCATGATGCCGGCGTTGTTGATCAGGATGTGCAGCGGACCCTGCCAGCGGGCGGTGAGCGCCCGCACTGATTCCAGGTCGGCCACGTCCAGGCGGGCGACGTGGATCGCGTCGTTCCCGGTGGCCTTTCGCAGGTCGGCCGCGACCTGCTCGCCGGCTTCCGGACGGCGGACGGCGAGCGTGACCTCGGCGCCGCCTGCCGCCAGAGCGCGGGCGGTCTCGACTCCGATGCCCGAGCCCGCGCCCGTGACGATCGCCCGCCTGCCCGACAGGTCGACGCCTTCGATCACCTCCGAGGCGGTGCTGTCGCGGCCGAGCGGGGTCGTGAAGAGCTGGGACATGTGATGCGTTCCTCCGGTCGTTCGAACTGCGCCTTCAGACTGCGCCGAACCCTGGGGGACGAACCAGGCCGGGTCGAGACCGGGACTGACAGGGCCACCCATGAAACCGGAACGCGTTCGTACGCTGGAAACATGACAGCCACCGCAGATGCCAACGCACTGGGCCGGTATCTGCGCGCCCGCAGAGAACTGGTCCAGCCCGACGAAGCCTGGGATCAGGGCAACCGGCGTGTCCCGGGGCTGCGCCGCGAGGAGGTCGCCTTCCTCGCGGGCACCAGCTCCGACTACTACAACCGCTTGGAGCAGGGCCGCGACAGGAACCCCTCGGAGCAGGTCCTGCGCAGCATCGCCCGGGCCCTGCGACTGGACGAGGAGGCGACGACCTACCTGCTGGAGATCGCCACACGCAAGAGCCCGCGGCGCAAACGGCCCCGCAAGCCGGAGCAGGTCGGCGACGGTATGCGCACGCTCATCGACTCCTGGCCACTCACCCCTGCGTACATCCACGGCACATACATGGACGTCCTGGCCGCCAACAGCCTCGCCATCGCGCTCTCACCGTTCAACGCGCCGGGACACAACGGCATTCTGGCCGCGTTCCTTGAACCCGAGATGCGGGAACTCCATCAGGACTGGGAAGACATGACCGCCCGGGTCGTCCCGTACCTGCGCTCGGTCGTCGGCGCGGACATCGAGGACCCGCGCCTTGTCGAGATCGTCGGAGAGCTCTCCCTGCGCAGCGAGCGCTTCCGCACTCTCTGGGCCCGACAGGACGTCAAGCACAAGACCACGGGCACCAGCCTGCTTCGTCACCCCCAGGCCGGACCGCTGGAACTGCGCTACGAAAAGCTGCTGGTCCCGGGCACTGGCGGGCAAACGCTGATCACCTACCACGCACGGCCCGGCAGCGCCTCCGAAGAGCGCCTGCGCCTGCTGGCCAGCATGAACGCCCCTGACAATGTCGGCGGTACACGGCCCGCGGGCGACCAGACCGGAATGTCCGGACGCACCATGCCCTGACGTGCTCCCCGGACGTGGGCGACCGGTCCGGTCGCCGACGCACGCGCCCTTCTTCCTCACGCTGGGTGAGCCGACTGCCACCTCGCGCGGTCAGCCTCCGTGGGGTCAGCCCTCCGCGCGGGCGGGCAGTCGCCATCCCGGGCGCGGGAAGTGGCAGGTGTACCCATCGGGGTAACGCTCCAGGTAGTCCTGGTGCTCGGGCTCGGCCTCCCAGAAGGGGCCGACCGGCTCGACCTCGGTGACGACCTTGCCCGGCCACAGTCCGGAGGCGTCCACGTCCGCGATGGTGTCCTCGGCGATCCGCTTCTGCTCGTCATCCACGTAGTAGATCGCCGAGCGGTAGCTGAGACCGATGTCGTTGCCCTGGCGGTTCTTGGTGCTCGGGTCGTGGATCTGGAAGAAGAACTCCAAGATCGCGCGGAAGTCGGTCTTCTCGGGGTCGAACAGGATCTCGATGGCCTCCGCGTGGGTGCCGTGGTTACGGTACGTCGCGTTCGGTACGTCACCCCCGGTGTATCCGACCCGGGTCGCTGTCACGCCCGGGAGCCGGCGGATCAGGTCCTCCATCCCCCAGAAGCATCCGCCCGCCAGTACGGCCCTCTGCGTCTGCGCTGCCATTTCGGCCCCTCCAATGTCTGTCGCCTCGGTCACTCGGGCTGCTCGGCTCGCACACCGGCGGCATCCCAGGCCCTCTGGCTTCATCAGCGCGTGAGGGATCCAAACAATTCCGTGCACGCCTGCCTCGTCGGCGATCAGCCGGGGACGGGGCACCGCCGCAGCCTGCGGAAACCGTCCCGGGGGCGGTGTCCACGTCACCGCGAGATCCCGTTTTTAAGTTAATTAGCAATTAATATTGACAGGCTTGAGGGGCCTGGGCACAGTTTCCGCCGTGGCACCGACGCCCAGGCACGACCGGAGCGGGGTGCCCCGTACCCCCAACTCTCGGGAGAATTCAGTGACTTCGCATCGTGCAGGGATGGCGCGACCGCGGCGGACCGTGGTGGCGCTCGGTGCCGTGGTGCTGGTCGGGTCGGTGGTTCCGGCCGCACACGCCGCGGACGACCAGGGCGCGCCGCAGTACTACGACAGCGGCCTCGCCCCCACGCCGTACATGGGATGGAACACCTACTACGGGCTCGGCGCGCCGACGGAGGACCAGGTCAAGAAGGTCGCCGACTATCTCGTCAGCAGCGGGCTGCGCGACAGCGGCTACAACATCGTGTGGCTGGACGGCGGTTGGCAGGCGGACCAGCCGCGCGACCCGGAGACGGGCCGGCTCGTGGCCAACCCCACGCGCTTCCCCTCCGGCGTCCCCGCGCTGGTGACGTACCTTCACAAGCGCGGCCTCAAGGCCGGCATCTACACCGACGCGGGCGAGTACGACGGCGGGAAGTGGTGCGGCCTGGGCAGCCGCGGCCACTACGAGCAGGACGCCCGCCAGTTCGCCGGGTGGAAGGTCGACGCCATCAAGGTGGACTTCCTCTGCGGCATCGGCGCGGGGCTCGACCCGGGCCCCGCCTTCAAGGAGTTCAGCGACGCCGTAGCCAAGTCCGGGCGGAAGATGCTGCTCAACCTGTGCAACCCGCTCACCGACGACTGGGGCATGCCGCACACCCCCGAGCAGGACGCACACAACACATTCGTCTACGGTCCGACGACGGCCGACTCCTGGCGCACCGGCACCGACATCGCCTGGGGCACCCCGACCGCGGGGGAGTGGCCGAACATCCTGCGCAACATGGATGCCAACGCCTGGCACCCCGAGGCCCAGGGGCCAGGGCACTGGAACGACCCCGACTACCTCATCCCGATGCGCAAGCTAGCCGAGGGTGGCTACGAGCTGACGGCGGAGGAGTCCACCACGCAGTTCGTGATGTGGGCCGAGATGGCCTCGCCGCTCGTGCTCGGCAGCGACCCGCGCACCCTGCCGCAGTCGATGATCGACACCCTGCGCAACCCCGAGATCATTGCCGTCGACCAGGACCAGCTGGGCATCCAGGGCGCCCGTGTGGCGACGGACTCGGTCGGCGACGTCTACAGTAAGGTGCTGAGCGGCGCGGGCAAGCGGGCGGTCGTCCTGCTCAACCGTTCCGACCAGGCGCAGGACCGCACAGTGACCTTCGCGGACGCCGGCCTCACGGGCAAGGTCGCGGTGCGCGACCTGCGGGCCCGTGCCCCGCGTGGCACCTTCACCGGCTCGTACACGGTGCGCGTCCCCGCGCACGGCACGGCCTTCCTCAAGCTGACCGGCACCGACGAGGCTCCCGGCGCGCAGCTTCCCGGCCGCTCGTCGGCGAGCCCGGCCCTGGTGCGCAACGGCGACACGCTCACCGTCTTCACCCGCGGCACGGACGGCGCGCTGCGCGCACAGACCGCGAGCGGCGGTGACTGGCCCACGTCCCGGACCACCGATCTGGACGGTCCGACACGCGGCCGCATCCTGGGCCAGCCCGCGGCGTACGCCTCGGCCGGCGGACGGATCGACGTCTTCGTGCGCGGCACCGACGACACCGCCTACCGGCGGGTGTACGCGAACGGGCACTGGGGGCGTTGGCAGAGCCTCGGCGGGACGCTGACGGACGCGCCGACCGCGGCCTTCGGGGGACCGGACGGCTGGACCCTGTTCGCGCGCGGCGCGGACGGCAGCGTGTGGTCGCGCGGCCCGGCCTCCGGCTGGACCTCGCTCGGTGCCCCGCAGAGCCGGCCGGTCTACGGGCGTCCGTCGGCCGTCGTCGACGACGCCGGGCGGCTGCACGTCGCCGTGCGCACCTCCGACGACTCGGTGTGGTCACGCACCCGTGACACCTCCGGCACCTGGTCGGACTGGACGGCCCTCGGCGGCACGACCAGTGGCAGCCCGACCCTGGTGGCCTCCGGCGGCACCGTCCACCTGTACGCGCGGGCCGGGGACTACACGCTCTGGACGCGCAGTTGGACCGCCGACGGCGGCTGGGCCGGCTGGAGCAAGGACACCGACTTCGTCAGCGGTGCCTTCGACGGCGCGCTCGGTGCAGTAGCCGGGCCGGACGGCGGCGTGCTGGCCGCCTACCGCGGGGTGGACGGCCGCGTCCACCAGACCGAGCTCTGAGCTCCGCGCGCTCGCTCCGCCCCACCTCTCACCACCCGGGACCAACAGGTGTGCCTCCGGGCTTTGTTCGGCCCGGAGGCACACCCTCCAAGAAATAAATTAGTAATTAATCTTGACGGTGTCCGGACCCCTGAGACAGGCTGTGCCTGCCGCAGGTGGAGCCGGGCCGTCAGGGGGCCTCAGCTCCGTTCCGTGGGCACTTAGGGAGTACATAGATGACCGCCTTCAACGCCAACCGCCGCAGATTCCTCGTAGGAGCCGGCGCAGTCGGCGCCGGCGCGCTGCTCAGCAGCTGCGTCACCCAGAGCCCGTCCGCCTCCGGAGGAAAGTCCGGCGGCCCGGTGACCCTGCAGTCCAACCTCTCCTCTCCGCAGGCCAAGACCGCGATGCAGGCGGTCGTCGCCGCCTTCGACAAGCGCGGCGACGCCAGGGCCCAGCTCAACACGGTCGCGTCGGAGACGTTCCGCACGCAGTTGCCGACCTACCTCACCTCGGCCAACCCGCCGGACGCCTACACCTGGTACCCCGGCTCCGTCGCCGAGTCGTACGCCAAGAAGGACCTGCTCCTCGGCCTCGACGACATATGGGAGAAGCCCGAGCTCGCCGGCTACTCCGACGCGCTGAAGAAGCTGTGCACTTCGGCCTCCAGCGGCAAGAAGGTCTTTGTGCCCACCAGCTACTACTGGTGGGGCGTGTTCTACCGGAAGTCGAACTTCGCCAAGTGGGGCGTCAAGGAGCCCAAGACCTGGGACGAGTTCCTCGGCCTGTGCGACAAGCTCAAGAGCAAGGGCGTCGCCCCGATCGGCCTCGGCGCCGGCGGTGACACCCCCTGGGTCGCCTCCACCTGGTTCGACTACCTCAACATCCGCATCAACGGCGCCGCGTACCACCGCGAACTCCTGGCGGGCAAGCACCGCTTCGACGACCCCGAGGTCCGCAAGGTCTTTGACAAGTGGGACGAGGCCCGCCCGTTCTTCGACCCCAACGGCACGGCCATCCCCTTCCAGGACGCCACGACCTCCCTCCTCCAGGGCCGCACCGGCATGATGCTCATCGGCACCTTCTTCGCCGACGCCGCCCCCAAGGACGCCCTGGGCGACCTGGACTTCTTCCAGTTCCCCATCATCGACCCGAAGGTGCCGGTCGCCGAGGAGGCGCCCACGGACGGCTACTTCGCCAGCGCCCGCACCAAGCGCGCCGACGGCGTCAAGGAGCTGCTGCGCTACCTGGCCTCCGCCGAGGCGCAGGAGCTGTACCTCAAGAACTCCTCCGGCACCGCGCTGCCCACGCACCCGGACGCCAAGGACGCCGGCACCCCGCTGGTCCTCAAGGGCCGCAAACTCATCGAAAGCGCCACCGACGTGACGCAGTTCTTCAACCGGGACTCCAGCGACGCGCTCCAGCCGACCGCCGACACGGCGCTCGTGCACTACCTGGCCAAGCCCAAGGAGATCGGCTCCATCCTCACCACGTGGCAGCGCAGCGCACAGAAGATCTGGAGCCAGTGACAATGGCGCTGATCGGCTCCACACGACGGTCCAGGGCCACGCGGGTGCCCCCGGTGGTCCTGGCCTTCGTCCTCGTCCCGCTGCTCGCCGAGGCGTTCTGGGTCTTCTGGCCGGCCCTCCAGGGCTTCTACCTCTCCCTGACCTCCTGGGACGGTCTGTCGGCCCCGAAGTTCGTCGGCCTCGGCAACTTCAGCGAGATGGTGCACGACGAGGTCTTCCGCACCGCCGCGATCAACACGGTGCTGTGGCTACTGCTCTTCGGCGGGCTGTCCGCCGCCCTCGGGCTCGGTGCTGCGCTGCTGCTCCAGCAGGAGCGGCGCGGCATCGGGTTCTACCGGGCGGCGCTCTTCCTCCCGGTGGTCTTCTCGCTGGTCGCGACCGCGCTGGTGTGGCAGGCCATGTACCAGCCGGACGGCCTGATCAACAACGTGCTGGAAGCGATCGGTCTGGGTGGCTGGAAGCATGCCTGGCTCGCCGACCAGGACACCGCCTTCTACGCGGTGATCGTGCCCGCGCTGTGGCGGCAGGTCGGCTACGTGATGGTGCTCTACCTGGCCGGCCTCAAGGGCATCGACCCCGTGCTGTACGAGGCGGCAAAGGTCGACGGCGCCACCCGCCTGCAGCAGTTCCGGCACATCACCCTGCCGCAGCTGCGCAGCGTCAACGCGGTCGTCCTGTCGGTGATCGTCATCGACTCGCTGCGCTCGTTCGACGTGGTGTGGGCGCTCACCCGCGGCGGCCCGTACCACTCCTCCGAACTGCTGAGCACCTACATGTACTCCACCGCGTTCCAGTCCCTGCGCCTGGGATACGGCTCCGCACTCGCCGTCGTCATCTTCGTGCTGGCCTTCGGCGTCATCGCGAGCTACCTCGTGCGCGCCTTCCGGGAGGCCGACTCATGACCGCCACCCACGCCACCGCGCACGCCAAGGACTCCGAGGGCCCGGCCGGCGAGCTCCGCCCCGCCAAGGCCGCGGAACCCCGCCGCCCCGCCCTGAGCGGCCGCGCCCTGCGCACCGCCGGCTTCCACCTCTCCGCGGGCCTGCTGTCCGCGCTGTGGCTGCTGCCGATCGTCCTTGTCCTGGTCACCAGCACCCGGACGTTCGACGACATCGCCGCGCACGGCGTCGGCAGCTGGCCGCACTCGTTCACCTTCGACAGCTTCCGGCAGGCGTGGGTGGACGGCGGCCAGCAGCGCGCCCTCATCAACAGCATGCTGGTCACCATCCCCACCGTGCTGCTCTCGCTCGGCCTCGCCTCCATGGCGGCCTTCGCGCTCAGCCGCTACGACCTGCCCTTCCGGCGCGTCCTGCTGCTGCTCATGCTCGGCGGCAACCTGCTGCCCCCGCAGATCCTGCTGATCCCGGTCTCCAAGCTCAGCGAACTGCTCGGCATCTACGACCAGCTGTACGCCCTGATCGGCGTGCAGGTCGGCTTCGGCGTCGGCTTCTACGTCTTCGTCCTGCACGGCTTCATGCGGGCGATCCCCGGCGAGATCCAGCAGGCCGCCGTCATCGACGGCGCGAACCCGTGGCAGATCTACTGGCGGGTCATCCTGCCGCTGGCCCGCCCGGCGCTGGCCGCGCTGACCGCCCTGTCGTTCACCTGGATCTTCAACGACCTGCTCTGGGCCATCACGGTGCTGCGCACCGACACCCAGATGCCCATCACCGCCTCCCTCATCGGGCTACAGGGCCAGTACGTGTCCATGTGGAACGTCATTGCGGCCGGCTCGGTGATCGCCGCCGCCCCGACGGTGGCCGTCTTCCTCCGCTTCCAGCGCCACTTCGTGGCCGGACTGAACCTCGGAGCCGTCAAGTGACCGTGCACGACCGGTGGCTGCTGCGCACCGACACCACCACCTACGCAGTCACCCTCGGCGGCGAAGACCGCTGGGCCGAACTCGCCGCCTGGGGGCCGCACGGCGTCGAGGACGGGCCGTCGCCCATGGACTGGTCGCGGCGCACCCACTTCATCGTCCCCGCCGACGCCGCCCCGGCCGAGTACATCCCGTACGGGCTGCGGCCCTTCACCGGCGCCGACCTGGTCGCCTCCCGCCCCGGCGGCGACCGCGGCAGCTGGTGGCGATTCACCGGCGCCACGCAGGACGGCGACCGGGCGCTGCGCCTGGAGTTCGCCGACGACGTCCTCGGGCTGCGCACGACGCTCCGCTACGAGACGGTGCCCGGCACGGACGTCGTCCTGCGCTGGACGGAGCTGACCTGCACCGGCGAGTCCGAGGTACGCCTGGAGCGCTTCGACTCCGCCGCCGTCAACGTGCCCGTCCAGGGTGGCGCGCGGCTGACGTACCTGGCCGGACAGTGGTCGCAGGAGTTCCAGCTGAAGCACATGGAGCTGGAGCGCGGCCGCTTCGAGATGGAGAGCACCCAGGGCTCGGCCGGGCACGCGTACCACCCCTGGCTCGCGATCCAGGATGCCGCCGCCCCTGCCGAGGGCGCCACCCCCACGTACGGCATTGCCCTGGAGTGGTCCGGCAACTGGCGGATCACCGCCGACGCCGAGCCCGGCGGCGCCGTACGGGTGCGCGCCGGCCGCGTGCCCCACGAGGGCGCGGTCCGCCTCGCCCCCGGCGCCACCCTCGTCACGCCCCGGCTGGCCTGCGCCTTCAGCCCGGACGGGCTCGACGGGCTGGCCCGCGTCTGGCACCGCTACGAGCGGCACCTCACCGGCGGGCGGATCCACCGGCAGCGCAAGGTCCTCTACAACTCGTGGGAGGCGACCGGCTTCGACGTCGACGCCGCAGGGCAGTTGGAGCTCGCCAAGACGGCCGCGGACCTGGGCGCCGAACTCTTCGTCGTCGACGACGGCTGGTTCACCGGGCGCCCCGACGACACCGGCGGCCTCGGCGACTGGGACCCGGACCCGGCCGAATTCCCCGGCGGGTTCGACCGGTTCGTCGAGGACGTCCGCGCCCTCGGCATGGACTTCGGCCTCTGGGTGGAGCCGGAGGGCATCAGCCCCCGCTCCAGGCTCTACGCCGACCACCCCGAGTGGGTGTACCGGATCGAGGGCCGACCGGCGACGCTCGTACGCAACCAGCTTCTGCTCGACCTCGGCCGCGAGGATGTCCAGGAGTTCGTCATCGGCACGCTCGACCGGCTGCTGGGCGACCACGCCATCAGCTACCTCAAGTGGGACATGAACCGGCCGCCCACCGAGCGCGGCCGCCCCGGTCACCCGGCCGGTCCCGACCCCGAGCTCCAGGACCTCGACGCCGCCCATGTCGCCGGCTACCTGCGCGTCCTGGACCACCTGCGCACCGCCCACCCGCACGTCACCGTCGAGGGCTGCGCCGGCGGCGGCGCCCGCGTCGAGCACGCCACCCTCGCCCGCACCGACGTCATGTGGCCCAGCGACAACACCGCGCCCATGGACCGGCTGCGCATCCAGTACGGGTACCTCCACGCGCACGCCCCGCACACCATGAGCTCCTGGGTCACCGACGCCCCCGGCGTCTTCGACCCACGCCCCCGCTCCCTCGCCTTCCGGTTCGTCAGCTCCATCGCCGGAGTCCTGGGCATCGGCGCCGACATACGCCACTGGACGCAACAGCAGCGCGCCGAGGCCACCGAGTGGATCGCCCGCTACAAGGAGATCCGCGACATCGTCCACCACGGCGAGGTGAGCCTGCTCGGCAGCCCGGCCGACCCGACCTGCGGCATCCAGTACGAGGAACCGGGCGGTGCCCGCCTGGTGGTGACGGCCTGGAACACCGGCCCGCTCGACGGCGCGCCCCTGGTGCCCGGCCGGGCCGTCCGGCTCCGACTACGCGGTCTGAGGCCGGAGGCCGGCTACACCGACACCGCTACCGGCACCCGCTACAGCGGCGCGTACCTGCTCCACTCGGGGCTGCCGTTCGCGTGGACCGCCGGACGCGACGCGGAGCTGACCGTGCTGGCCCGGCGGTGACGACCACGGAAGAATCTGCACCGCCTCTCGAACATCTGCACCCCACCTCCCTCTCGGACAGGAGACGACCCACCTCATGAACCCAGCCGCCCGCTTCACCAACCGCGTCGCCGTCGTCACCGGCGCCGCGTCGGGCATCGGCGCGGCCACCGCGGCACGCCTCGCCGCAGAGGGCGCGGCCGTCGTCCTGGTCGACATCGCCGCCGAACGCGGCGAGGAAACCGCCGAGCGCCTGCGCAAGGACGGGGCCCGGACCCTCTTCGTCGCCGCCGACGTCGCGAGCGAGGACGACTGGCAGCGGGTGATCACCGCCGCCCACACCTTCGGGCCCGTGGGAGTCCTGGTCAGCAACGCGTACACAGTGGCGGTCGCACCGGCCCACGAGACGAGCCTCGCCTCCTGGGAACGGCAGCTCTCGGTCAACCTCACCGGCGCCTTCCTGGGCGTCAGGGCGACACTGCCCGACCTGCGCGAGCACCAGGGGGCCGTGGTGCTCGTCTCCTCCGTCCACGCCCACCGGGGGATCCCCGGTCACCCGGCGTACGCGGCGAGCAAGGGAGCGCTGCTGTCGCTGTGCGGTCAGCTCGCCGTCGAGTACGGCCCCGAGGTCCGAGTCAACGCCGTGCTGCCAGGACCGATCCTGACCGCCGCCTGGGACCGGGTCCCGCAGGTCGAGCGCGAGGTCAGTGTCGCCGAGACCGCGGCCCGCCGCTTCGGCACCCCCGAGGAGGTCGCCGCCGCCGTCGCCTTCCTCGCCGCCGACGAGGCTGCCTACATCACCGGATCAAGCCTGCTCGTGGACGGCGGCTGGAGCGTCACCAAGGCCTCCGCCTGACGGAACCGACCGCTCCAGCCACCGACCGACCAGCCAGAAAGGCAAACACATGACGCCATACGCGCGCCGCGGAGTGCACGGCCAGACCGTGGAGACACTTGCCCGCCGGGTGCTCAGCGGCGAGATCCCCGAGGGAGCGACGCTCGACATGGCGGCCCTGCAGAGCGAACTCGACGTCAGCCTGACGGCCCTGCGCGAATCGCTCAAGGTGCTCGCGGCCAAGGGCATGGTCGACGCCCGCCAGAAGCGCGGCACGTTCGTCCGGCCACGCTCCGACTGGAACCTGCTCGACGCCGACGTGCTGCGCTGGCAGTTCTCGGAGAACAACGGCACCGGCGCCGACCTCGCGCTGCTCCGCAACCTCGGCGAGGTCCGCGGCATCATCGAACCCGCCGCCGTGCGGCTGGCCGCGGCCCGCCGCACGGACGCCGACCTCGGGGCACTGGAGGCGGCACTGACCGCGATGGGCCAGGAGGGCGGCGCGAGCGACGCCGTCGAGGCCGACCTCGCCTTCCACCGGGCGCTGCTCGCGGCCACGCACAACGAACTGCTGGAACGTATGGAGATGGTCATCGAGTCGGGCCTCGCCCAGCGCGACCGGCTCGTGCACAGCGCCCCCCACAGCGAGGACCCGGTCCCCAGCCACCGAGCCGTCCTCGACGCCGTGCGCGACCGGGACCCCGACGGCGCGGAACACGCCATGCGTGCCCTGCTCGACCAGGCGACGCGCGACCTCGACAAGCTCAGCGCTCCGTCCACGCCCGCGGGCGAGGACGGCTCCGCCGATGAGAAGGACGGCCAGGCACAGTGAAGATCGCGCGCGTCGAGACCTTTCTCGTCCCGCCCCGGTGGCTGTTCTGCCGCATCGAGACCGACGACGGCGTCGTCGGCTGGGGCGAGCCGGTGGTGGAGGGCCGGGCCGAGGTGGTCCGCTCAGCCGTCGAGGTGATGGCGGAGTACCTGGTGGGCCAGGACCCGCTGCGCATCCAGGACCACTGGCAGGTGCTGAGCAAGGGCGGCTTCTACCGGGGCGGCCCGGTCCTCTCCAGCGCCGTCGCCGGCATCGACCAGGCGCTGTGGGACATCGCGGGCCGCGCCCTCGGGGTGCCGGTGCACACCCTGCTCGGCGGCCCGGTCCGCGACACCGTCCGGGTGTACGCCTGGGTCGGCGGCGACGAACCCGAGCGGCTCAAGGAGGAGGTCACCGCGCAGGTGGAGGCCGGCTTCACCGCCGTCAAGATGAACGCCGCCGGGCGCACCCCGCCGATCGGCAGCCCCGCCGAGACGGCTGCCGTCGTCGAGCGCGTGGCGGCCGCCCGCGAGGCCCTGGGCCCGCACCGCGACGTCGCCGTCGACTTCCACGGCCGCTTCAGCGCCGCCAACGCGCGGCGTGTGCTCCACGAGATGGCCCCGCTGCACCCGCTGTTCGTCGAGGAACCCGTCCTGCCCGAGCAGGCACACCTGCTGCCCGGCTTGGTCGCCGCCTCGTCCGTGCCGCTGGCCACCGGCGAACGGCTGTACGGGCGGGCCGACTTCCTCCCGGTGCTGACCGCGGGCGTCGCCGTCGCCCAGCCGGACCTGTCGCACGCCGGAGGGATATCGGAGGTCACCCGGATCGCCTCGCTCGCCGAGACCTTCGGGGCCCACCTGGCGCCGCACTGCCCGCTCGGTCCCATCGCGCTGGCAGCCAGCCTCCAGGTCGCCTTCGCCACGCCCAACTTCCTGATCCAGGAGCAGAGTCGGGGCATCCACTACAACAAGGACGCCGACCTGCTGTCCTACCTGGTCGACACCGAGCCGTTCCGCTTCGTCGACGGCCAGGCGCACCGCACCGGAGGGCCCGGACTCGGCATCGCCGTCGACGAGGACGCGGTCCGCGCGGCAGACCGGTCCGGCCACGCCTGGCGCAACCCCGTCTGGCGGCACGCCGACGGCTCCTTCGCCGAATGGTGAGCGCCACGCGGCTGCCCGTCCACGTCACCACCGACCCGGACCACGGCGGTCGCTGGACGTCGCTGACCGCGGGCGGCCGCGAGTGGCTGTGGCACCGCGACGAGCCCCGCCGCCGCGTGGTCCGGCCCGGTGACCCATTCGCCGACGCCGGCGGTCTGGAGGAGTGCGTGCCCACCGTGCGCGGGCTGCCCGACCACGGGGACACCTGGTCGCGGCCCTGGCGGAGGGCGGGGGAGGAGGACGTCGCGGAGTGCCCCGACTTCCGCCTGACCAGGCGCATCGGCGAGCGAGGGGACGCGCTCGTCGCCGACTACACGCTCGCCGCCGAGCCCGGTTACCGCTTCGTGTGGGCCGCCCACGCCCTGCTGGACCTCTCCCCGGCCGCCCGGATCGGCGTCGTCGGGCCGGCGGTGACCCGGCTCTACCCGGACGAGGGCGACCGCTGGGTCGCCGGCGACTGGCCCAGCGTCGACGGCGTACCGCTGGACCGCATCGGCCCGGACGACGGGAGCGCCGTCGGAGCGGTCGTCCTCACCTCCCGGGTGTCCGTGCACGACGGCGCAGACACGCTGCACCTGTCCGTCGAGGCCGACGGGCAACCGGTCGCGGTCGCCCTCTGGCGCAACCTCGGCGGCTTCCCCCGGGGCGCGCCATACCGCTCGATCGGCGTCGAGCCGATGCTCGGCCGCGTCTTCGACCGCGCCGCGGCGGACGACGGCGACACCGCCGTCGTGCCGCCGACCGGAGAGGTCACCTGGCGGCTCACCGTCACCGCGACCCGCCGCACCTGAACCCCCATCACCAGAAGGGATCTCGGATGAACCTGCTCGCCGCGCTGCGCGCCCACCGGCTGCTCGCCGTCGTCCGCGGCAGCGACCCGGACGCCGCGCTGACCACCGTGCTCACCCTCGCCGAGGAAGGCGTCACCCTCATCGAGGTCTCCCTCTCCGGGCGCGACGCACTCGACGTCATCGCCCGGGCCCGCGCCGCGCTCGGTCCCGATGCCGCACTCGGCGCCGGAACCGTGCTCAGCTCCGACGACGCCCGAGCCGCCCAGAAGGCCGGCGCCGCCTTCCTCGTCACCCCGGGGGTCAGCGACGGCATCGCCACCGGGAGGGAACTCGAACTCCCCGTGCTCGCCGGCGTGATGACGCCCACCGACATCCTCCAGGCACAGCGGCTCGGCGCCGACGCCCTCAAGCTCTTCCCGGCAGGCAGCGCCGGGGGCCCCGGCTATTTGCGGGACCTGCGGGGCCCTTTCCCGGACCTGCCCTTCGTACCCGTCGGGGGAGTGGACGCGGCGGCAGCCGCCGACTACCTGCGCGAGGGAGCCATCGCCGTCGGCGTCGGATCGCCCCTGATCGGCGACGCCGCCGCGGGCGGCGACCTCACCGCCCTGCGCGAGCGCGCCCGCGCCTTCCTGGACGTCGTGCGCGCGGAGGCCCGCCCGTGACCGCCCCCGCGGTCCTGGGGACCGACCGCCTCGAACTGGGCGAGGGCATCCGCTGGACGGACGGCCGCGCCGTGCTGACCGACATCCTCACCGGCCGACTGCTCGCCGTGCCCGAAGGCCCCGACGCGCCGCTCGCCCCGATCACCCGACTGTCCTGCCCACTGGGTGCCGTCGCACCGGTGGAGGGGCAACCAGGCCACTGGATCGCGGCGGCGGGCCCCGGCATCTGCCGCATCGACCCCGCGGGCCACGTCGACTGGATCGCACGCCCCGAAGAGGGCGCACCCGTGCCGATGCGGATGAACGACGGCGTCGCCGACCCGCACGGCCGCTTCTGGGCGGGCAGCATGGCGTACGAGGCCACCGAGGACGCGGGCTCCCTCTACCGCCTGGACCGCGACGGGCGAGTCACCCGCGTCCTGCGGGACGTCACGATCCCCAACGGCCCGGCCTTCAGCGCCGACGGCACCGTCATGTACCTCGCCGACAGCGCCCGGGGCGTCATCCGCCGCTACCCGGTCGACCCCGTGAGCGGCGACCCGGGCACCCCCGAACCCTTCGTCACCCTCGGCTCCGGCAGCCCCGACGGTATGACCACCGACATCGAAGGCTGCCTGTGGACGGCCGTCTGGGGCACCGGGCAGGTCCACCGCTACCGCCCCGACGGCAGCCTCGACCGGATCGTCGACCTTCCCGCCGGGCAGCCCGCAGGACTCTGCCTCGGCGGCACCGACGGCCGTACGCTCCTCGTCACCAGCGCGCACATCGGCCTGCCCGTTCCGGGCCCCCTCGACGGGGCCGTCTTCGCAGTCCGGGTGGACGTTCCCGGCGCCCCGGCCGCCCCGTACCGCCCTGCGGTCCCGTCCGCTCCGGTCCCGGCGGATCGCGCCGGCACTCTCTAGGAAGCCCACCATGAGCACCCACTGGCCACTGCGCCCCGGCCCCGTGGTCTGCGTCGGCGAGACCATGGCCGCCCTCGCCCCCGACCCCCTCGGGCCGTTGGACGGCGCCGACCTGCTGCGTGTCGACATCGCGGGCGCCGAGTCGAACGTCGCCCTCTACCTCGCCGACCACGGCGTCCCCGCCCGCTGGGTCTCCGCGGTCGGCGACGACCCCTTCGGCCGCCGCGTCCGCGCCCGGATCGCCGCGGGCGGCGTCGACGTGAGCGGCGTCCGCACCGACCCGCAGCGGCCCACCGGACTGCTGCTCAAGGACCCGAGCCCGGGCGGGCACGGCACGCGCGTCCACTACCACCGCGCCGGATCCGCAGCCTCGGCCCTCACCCCCGACGTGCTCGACGACCCGGCGGTGGCGGGCGCCGCGCTCGTCCACCTCAGCGGCATCACCCCCGCCCTGTCACCCGGCTGCCGCGCCCTCGTCGAACGCGCGCTGCGCCCCGACCGCCCGTGGCCCGTCAGCTTCGACGTCAACCACCGCCCCGCGCTGTGGGACGGCCGCTCCGCCGCCGACGTGCTGCGGCCGCTCGCGGACCGGGCCGACATCGTGCTCGTCGGCCTCGACGAGGCCCAGGCCCTGTGGGGGGACGGGATCACCGACGCCGAACAGGTCCGAGACCTCCTGACCGGCCCGCGCGTCCTCGTCGTGAAGGACGGGGACCGCGCTGCCACCGCCTTCGTGGGGGCCGCTGCCCACAGCGTGCCCGCCCTGACCGTGCGCGTTGCCGAGCCGGTCGGCGCCGGCGATGCCTTCGCCGCAGGATTCCTCAGCGGCCTGCTGTGGCAACTACCCGTGGACCGCGCCCTGCGGCTGGGCCATCTGACCGCGGCCTCGGCCCTGAGGGTCGCCGCCGACCACGGCCCGCTGCCGGACCCCGCCCTCGTCGCGGCGCTCCTGGACGCCGACGAGGAGACCTGGCGGGGCGCCGTGATCGACTGATTCCTCCGGACGGGACCGTCCGGGGTGCTTCGAGTGCAGGGCTCAGTGCCGGTTGTCGTTCTGATGTTCCGCAACCGCCGGCACTTCCTCGGCGGTGGATTCCTCTTCGTGGGTCAGGCGGTATGCCACGGCGAGTCCCCAGGGGACACCGAAGAGGAGGACGAGGGCGAGGCCGAGAACCAGGGGAGCCGGGCGTGCGGCGCCGAGTGCCAGGCATACGGCGGCCACGACGAGGCAGGTGCGGGCCAGCGGCCGGTAGAGCCCGCGTTCCTCACGCCAGACGCGCAGGGAGGCCGCGAGCAGCATCGTCGCGCAGAGCACGACGGCCGCGCCGCCGCAGAGCCCCCAGGCCGTGGCGGCGGGGGTCCGGCTGTCGTGGGCGTGCTCGACGAGGCCGACCATCGCGGCGCCCATGGCGGCCACCGCGGCCGTGAGCGGCATGTGAACCAGCATCCACTGCACGGTGCTCGCGCGAGTGGGCCGCGGCCGCCGATGTCCGGCGAAGTCGAAGTACGTCCACCAGGCACCGAAGCCGATGACGACGGCGACGAGCCCGACGGCGAGGGTGAGCGCGTTGGTCGGCTCGTGCGCCAGTCCGTCGACGACGCCGGTCACGGTCTCGCCGAGCACGATGATGATGAACAGCCCGAACCGTTCGGTGAGCGCGTCGGTCACGCTGAGCGCGACCGCCTGTACCGGGGTGGCCGTACCGATCATGACCGCGAACCCCGCCAGGTAGGCGACGGCCAAAAGGCCCCACGTCAGCACACGGACGTCCGCGGGCAGGGCGGCGCTCGCGGCCAGGACGACCGCGCAGGCTGCCGTCCCGGTCACGAACAACCTGCTGGGGCGGCGGAATTCGGGGCTGTCACCGCGCGCGGCGAGCAGCCACAGCACCGCCAGCACCGCGAACAGCGCCCCCGCGGTCACGGCGAACGCGACGCCACGTGCGCCGCCTGCCTCGGGGATGAACGCGCCCAGCGGCACGAGCACAAGGATCTGCAGCAGGAACATGCTCCGGCCGCGGGCATCCTCGCGCCCGTGCAGTTCGTGGTGGAGGGTGCCGTTGAACCAGGCGATCCACACCAGCGCGAACACCGCGGCGAACAGACCCAGACCGTGCCAGTCGAGGTCCCCGGCCAAGTGGTGGGCGGCCTGGGCGACCAACACGACCACGACCAGGTCGTAGAACAGTTCGAGCGGACCGACCACGCGCTCGCGCGGCTGCTCGCCATGGGCGCGCGGAGGCTGCCACAGCTGACGGCGCAGCCGGGTCCACTGCTCGTGTCGTGAGGTCATGTCGGCAGCGTAGAGCTCTAGCGGACGAGCGCTTCGGACACTGCCCACAGCCGGACCGCGTTCTCCGGGTCCAGGGCGTACGGCGCGACGCCGGCGACGGCACCGGCTCGCTCGGTGACCGGCTCGGACTGCGCACAGTCCTCGAAATAGCGGCCGGTGATGCCCTCCACCGTCGGTGAGGCCGCCAACAGCACCGAGGTCGCGGCGCCCTGCTCCACGGTCTTCTGCGGTGGCAGTGCGAGTTCGCCCGAGGCGATGAAGTCGGCCACCTGCTGCATGTCCATGTGCCGGGCCAGGGATGTATCGGCGATGTTGCCAGGCATCAGCGCGTTGGCTGTGATGCCGTCGTCGGCCCACCGCTCTGCGGCACCGACGGCGAACAGGACGTTGGCGCTCTTCGACTGCCCGTAGGAGGTCCAGGGGTCGTACGGGCGGAAGCGGTAGTCCAGGTCGTCGAAGACGACGGGGGAGAAGAGGTGTCCGATCGAGGCGACCGAGACGATCCGTGCGCTGTCAGCCGCCGCGAGTGCCGGGTGGAGGCCGACGGTGAGGGCGAAGTGGCCCAGGTGGTTGACGGCGAACTGCGTTTCCCGGCCGTCAGGTGTGCGGATGAGTTCCGGCGGGGCCATCACTCCGGCGTTGTTGACCAGGATGTGCAATGGACCGTGCCAGGCCGCCACGAACGCCGCGACCGTCGACCGGTCGGCCAGGTCGAGCCGCCCGACAGTCAACTGCCCCGATTTGGGCGGCAGTTCGGCTTCCAGGCGTGCCGCCACGCGGGCACCCGCGTCGGTGTCCCGCACGGCCAGGGTGACGTCGGCGCCCGCCGCGGCGAGCGCGCGGGCCGTCTCCACCCCGATGCCTGAACTGGCTCCGGTCACCACGGCCCGGCGGCCGTGCAGGTCGACACCATCGATTACCTCGGCGGCGGTGGTACTTGCCCCGAACATGTGGGGCGTCTGAGGCACGGACATGAGGTGAGTCTCCTGATGTGAATGACTTGAGTTGCTTGAGTGACTTGAGAAATGCGAGGGCCGCCGTGTGCCCGGCTCTCGACGACGCCGTCGAGCGGTTTGAGCACTGCCTCGGCGTCCGGTCCGCCCATGGTCGCCGTCCTGGTCGACCAGTACTGCCACTCGTCTTGCGACATGAGATGGTGTGCCCGGGCGAAGGTGAGGCCCCGGGGCGAGCCTGTTGCGGACCCGTCCGGAAGCGGCGCGACATCGCTGGTTCAGCCGACGTGATCGAGGTGCAGATGGGTGTGCACCACCGTGTCGATGTCGTCGGCGGACAGTCCTTCCTCGGCGAGGTTCCGCAGAGGAGAACCGCCTTTGGGTCGAGCGACGCCGGGTACGTCCACGTCGATCTTCCCTACGGCCGGATCCACGAGAATCCTCTGGTCCCCTGCGCATATCAGGAACGATCCGAACGAGAGGATGAGCTGCCCGTCTTCGAGGAACCCGGGGTGCGTTGTGCAGTCCACGGTCCCGTATCACCATCGGCGGAACGACGATCACCTGTCTCCCCGACGGTTTCGGCGCACACAATCCAGACGTCCTGTTCCCAGGCCCGTACGGCCGGCTGGGGCATGGGGGGACTTTCGAGACGTGGGAGCTTGGGGATTGCGTGGGGGCGGGGGTCTTCTGGCCCCGCGATGGGAACCTGTGAGGCGCCGGCCGGCGCTCAGCCGTTGAGCGTCCCCATCAACTCGGGTGCGTAGCGGTCGCCGGTGACCACGCCGTGCGGGGCGACCGCCTCGATCGCGGCGATGTCGTCGGCGCTCAGAGTCACCTCGGTCGCGGCGACGTTCTCCTCGAGGTAGGCGCGGCGCTTGGTGCCGGGAATGGCGACGGCGCCCTGGTGCAGGACCCAGGCGAGCGCCAGCTGGGAGGGTGTGACGTTCTTGTCGGACGCGATGCGGCGGACCTCGCGGACGACGTCCAGGTTGCGGTTGAAGTTCTCGCCCTGGAACCGGGGGTCGGTCCGGCGCCAGTCGTCCTCGGCGAAGTCGTCGGGGCTGGTGATCGCGCCGGACAGGAAGCCGCGCCCCAGCGGGGAGTAGGCGACCAGGCCGATTCCCAGCTCCCGCAGCGTGTCGCGCACCCCGTCCTGTTCGATGCCGCGCTCGAAGAGGGAGTACTCGGTCTGGACGGCGGTGAGCGGGTGGACGGCGTGGGCACGCCGGATGGTCTGCGCGGAGGCCTCGCTCAGGCCGATGTGGCCGACCTTGCCCTCGGCGACCAGCTCGGCCAGTGCCCCGACGGTCTCCTCGATGGGCACGTTGGGGTCGATGCGGTGCAGGTAGTACAGGTCGACGTGGTCGGTGCCCAGGTGCCGCAGCGAGCGTTCGAGGGCCCGGCGGACGTACTCGGGCCGGCCGTTGAGGCCGAGCGCGCGGCCGTCGTCGGTGATCTCGACGCCGGTCTTGGTGCCGACCACGGCGACATCCCGGCGCCCTGCCAGCGCCTTGCCGAGAAGCTGCTCATTGATGAAGGGGCCGTAGCTCTCGGCGGTGTCCAGCAGGGTGACTCCGAGTTCCAGCGCGCGGTCGATGGTGGCCAGCGACTCGGCCTCGTCGGTGGCGCCGTAGAACGCGCTCATACCCATGCAGCCGAGGCCTTGGGCTCCGACGGTCAGGCCCTGGCTGCCCAGTGCGCGGTGTTCCATGAGAGTTCCTCCATAACTAACTGGATAGATACATTACCGTAGACCCGCGGGGTCGCCCATGTCAATAACTAGATAGTTACTTGCTAGGGTGACACGTATGCCACGGGACTCCAGCGCCACCAAGGCCCGGCTGCTCGACGCCGCCTTCACCGAATTCGCCGCCTACGGCATCGCCGGTGCCCGAGTGGACCGCATCGCGGAAACCGCGGGGGCGAACAAGCGACTGATCTATGCCTACTTCGGCAACAAGGAGCAGTTGTTCGACGAGGTGTTGCGACGGGCGATGACGGCGGGAGCGGAGTCGGTGCCGTTCGACGTCGAGGACCTGCCCGGATACGCGGGCGCGATCTTCGACCACCTCGTCGCCCGGCCGGACCTGATGCGCCTACGCCTATGGAAACTGCTGGAGCGCCCCTCCGCCACCGGACTCGAACCGGACGCCTTCGGGCGCAAAGCCACCGAAGTGGCCGATGCGCAGCAGCGTGGCGAACTCGCCCAGGGGATGGAGCCCGCCGATCTCCTGATCATGGTTCTCGCCGCGGCCCAGGCGTGGTTCTGGGCCGCCGAGGACGTCGGCCCGCAGGAGGTCGGCCAGTCCTGGTCGCCGCAGCGGCTGGCCGCGCACCGCTCGGCAGTCGTCGAGGCCGCCCGCCGGATGAGCGAGCCGAAGGCCGCAGGCGAGTAGCGGCCTCAGGGGCACGCATGCCCGGCGTGCCCATGGGGCACGCACGCCCGGCGTACGGAGGGTCTGCTTCCCTCAAGACGGGAACGTGCCTCGCCCTCGGCCGTTTGTGCTGACCCGTGCCCATGCGAGAGCTGTGCACTGCCGGCAGTCGCGGCCTCGCCGATCGCGCGCGGGCGGCCTGCGCCGGGAGATCGACGGCACCTCCGGCGATCTCCTGCTCCGTGAGCGAGGAAGGCACCGGCTCGGGCGTCGGGCAGATCGCGGACCCGCCCCGGCCCACTCGCCTCATCGCCTGTCCAGCTCGGGCGGCGGGACGATCTGCCGCTTGAGGATCTTGCCGGTCGGTCCCTTCGGTAGCGCGTCCGTGATCCATACCTTTCGCGGATACTTGTAGGCGGCGACCTGATGTTTGACGTATTCACGCAGCTCCTCGGCCGTCGTGCGGGCGCCCGGCTTGAGAACGACCGCCGCACCGACCTCCTCACCGAGATCGGAGCTGGGGAGGCCGATGACCGCGGCGTCGGCGACCGCCGGATGCTCGTACAGCACATCTTCGACTTCGCGGGGGTACACGTTGTAGCCGCCCCGAATGATCACGTCCTTCGTCCGTCCGATGATCCAGAAGTACCCGTCCTGATCGACCCTGCCGATGTCACCGGTGTACAACCAACCGTCCCGGATCGCGGCGGCGGTCTCCTCGGGGCGTTGCCAATACCGCTTCATCACGTTGTGCCCGCGGATCGCGATCTCGCCGCTTTCGCCGTGCGGCACCTCCGTGTTGTTGTCGACCACCCGCATCTCGACGCCCCGGATCGGGATGCCGACCGAACCGGGCTTGGGTCCGGCCTGCAAGGTGTTGAACGAGGCGACAGGTGAGGTCTCCGACAGTCCGTAGCCTTCGAGCACGACGCAGTCGAACGCGGTCTGGAAGTCGTGCAGCACCTGGACCGGCATCGCCGCGCCGCCGGTGAGGGACAGGCGCAGCCGGGGGACGGGGTAGGCGTCCCGGTCGGGCTGCCGCACCAGCCTGCTGAACACCGTCGGCACCCCGGCGAAGACGGTCACCCCGTGCGCGCCGAGGATTCCCAGTGCCTTCCCGGCGTCGAAGCGCGGCAGCAGCGTGAGGCACGCGCCGGAGGCGACGGCGGCGTTGAGCGTGCAGGTCTGCCCGAACGCGTGGAACAGTGGCAGCCCACCGAAGATCACGTCGTCGGCGGTGAGCCGGAGCAGTTCGTTGGCCACGATGTCGCGGTTGCGGGTGAGGTTGGCGTGGGTCAGTTCGGCGCCCTTCGGCTGACCGGTCGTTCCCGAGGTGTAGAGAATCACCGCGGTGTCGTCCTCGTGCCGGTCGGCCAGGTCCTCGACGGAGGGGGCGGACGCAAGCAGAGAATCGAATACGCCGGGACTGACGACGACCACCTCCGCCTCGGCCTGTTGCGCACCGGTTCGTGCCTCGTCGGCGAAGGCGTGCCAGACGAACAGGAGCCGGGCGCCTGAGTTGTCGAGGTAGTAGGCGACCTCGCGGGACTTGAGCAGGGGGTTCATCGGGACGACGATGCCGCCGGCCCGGAGTACGCCGTAGTACGCGAGGGCGAACTCGGGCACGTTGGGCAGCATGATCGCCACTCGGTCCCCGGGCTTCACGCCACGGTTGTGGAGCAGTCCGGCCATGTGGGCGCTGCCTTGGTCGAGCGTGCGATAGGACACGGCGGCGTCCTCGAGACGGAGCGCGGCGCGATCCGGATGAGTCCGGGCGCTGCTCACCACGTGGGATGCGAGGTTCATGCCAGCTCCTCTCCTCGACTTTCTGGGTCCTTCGGCCGCGCCGCCCCAGCGGGATCGGGAGGGATGCCGCGTCGCTCTCGCCCTCGACAGGATGGGGCAGATCTTGTGCCGTCCGGACGACCTCGCCGCCCGCTGTCCAGCGGCAGCCCCACGGCGCGGCAAGGTCATCGCAATGACGGAGCCGGGGCTGTTGTCAGCGGCCCTGCCAGTGCGGTGAGCGCCTTTCCGCGAAGGCGTGGGCGCCTTCCTGCGCGTCGTGGGACGCCATCACCGGTGCGACGATCCGGTCCTGCTCGACGAAGGCTTCCTGGTCGCTGAACACCCGTCGTTCGTTGACGACGCGTTTGACGGCTGCCACGGCCAGGGGAGCGTTGTGCGCGATGCTGGTGGCCAGTTCCATGGCCCGCTGCAGGGCCTGGCCCGGTTCGGTGAGGTGGTTGACCAGGCCCAACCGCTCGGCGCGTTCGGCGGGCAGAGGCTCGCCGGTCAGCAGAAGCTCCAGGGCGATGTTGCGCGGGATGCGCTCGGGCAGGCGCACCATGCCCCCTTCGGGAGGCACGATGCCGTAGTGGACCTCGGTCTGACCGAAAGTGGCGTCCCGCGCGGCCACGATCATGTCGCAGGCGAGCGCCATCTCGGTTCCGCCGCCCAGCGCGTAGCCCTCGACGGCGGCGATGAGCGGGGTCCTGATCCGGGCGCGGGTGATGCCGGCGAAGCCCCGTCCTTCGACGATGGGCTTGTCTCCGGCCGCGAAGGCCTTGAGGTCCATGCCGGCGCTGAAGACGCCGCCGGCACCGGTGAGGATGCCGACCAGGAGGTCGTCGCGGGACTCCAGGTGGTCGACGGCAGCCGCCAGGGCTCGGGCGGTGGCCCCGTCGATGGCGTTGCGGGCCTGCGGCCGGTCGATCGTGATCACGAAGATGTCGTCGGTTTCCTCAGTTCGTACGGTCGGCGTGTCATTGGCCGTAGTCATGATGATGTTTCCCTTCTTCCGTCGCGCTGATGAGCTGCTGCTGAGCCGCTGCTGAGCTGTGGCTTCAGACGACGGCTTCGGCCTTGCGCAGCTCCTCGATTGCGGCGGCGTCGAAGCCGAGGTCGTGGAGTACGGACTCGGTGTGTTCGCCCAGATCGGGGGCAGGGCCCGGACGGACCTTCTGTTCCTGGTCCAGTTGGACGGGACTGTCGATGGTCAGGTGCGGGTCGTCGCTGCCGTCGTCGATCGGCACGAACACCCGGTTGGCGAGGAGCTGGGGATCCTGGGCGCACTCTTCGAGTGTCTGGACGACCCCGTACGTGAGGCCCGCGGCGTCGAGCACCTCGCGCCACTCGGCCAAGGAGCGAGTCGCGAATGTCTTGTCCAGCACGGCGACGATCTCGGCGGCGTGGGCGCGGCGGCTCGGGGTGTCGGCGTAGTGAGGGTTCTCCACTGCCTCGGGATGACCGATGGCCTTGAGGAAGAGCGGGACCTGTTTGTCCTCGTTGGCGAAGCCGAGGACGATCCAGCGGTCGTCCGCCGTGCGGTACATGTTCACGAGTGCGTTGGGCGGGTCCGACCGGTCGATGGGGCGGGGGGGCTTCGCCCCGACCAGTACGGCTTGCAGCCACATGCTCGCCGCCCAGGCGCCTTCGGCGAGCAGCGAGGCCGTGACGCGTGCGCCCTGGCCCGTCTTCTCCCGCCGGTACAGCGCGGTCATGATCCCGGCGAACAGGGTGATCGCCGTGCAGTGATCGCCCGATCCGAACGCGTTTGTGGCCGGCGGCACGTCCCTTTGGCGTGTGAGGTCCATCAGGCCGCTGCGCGCCCAGTACGCCGTCACGTCGAAGCCGGGCAGATGCGCGTCCGGACCTTCCTCGCCGAAGCCGGTGACATCGGCGTAGATCAGCCGGGGATTGAGGGGGGCCAGTGCGTCGTAGTCCAGACCCAGCTTCTCGCGCGTCCGCGGCGGGAAGTTCGTCACCAGCACATCGGCCCACCGCACCAGACTCTCGAGCACGGGCCGGGCGCCGGGCGACTTGAGGTTGAGCGCGATGCTGCGCTTGTTGCGGTTGTCCAGCTGCCAGGGGTAGTTGACCCCTTCGACCTGGGGGTTGGGAGGGATGCGGCTGAGCGAACGGTATGCGTCGCCCATGTGCGGTGGTTCCACCTTGACGACGTCGGCGCCGAAGTCACCGAGGACGGTGGCCGCGGCGGGCCCGGCAATGAAACTGGCGAGATCGACGACGTGCAGTCCCTCCAGGAGGGGTGTGCTGCTCATGACTACTCCTTGTCGTCAGTGGGGTCGCACACGGCGCCCGGGGGAGACCCGCCGGCACGGGGCGCCGCGATACACACCGGGGTCAGTGGCTCGGCGCCATGGGCACGAAGGCGCTGTAGCCGGTGATGTCGCGGCCGACGATCAGCGCCTGCACGGTGTCGGTGCCCTCGTACGTGTCGATCGCCTCGATGTCGCACAGGTGCCGGGCGACGTGGTAGTCGAGCAGGATGCCGTTGCCGCCGAGCATGTCGCGGGCGTCGGCGAGGATGGCCCGGGCCCGTTCGGTGTAGTGCATCTTGGCCAGCGCGACCCGGGGCATCGAGTACTCGCCCTCGTCCAGGAGCTGGCTGAGCCGGAACTGCATGCACAGCATGTCGGTGATGTCCGCCAGCATCCGGGAGAGCCGGTACTGGACGAGCTGGAAGGCGGCCAGCGGCATCCCGAACTGCTTGCGCTGCTTGGCGTAGGCCAAGGCCGTCTCGTAGCCCGCGACGGCGGCGCCGATCGACTCCCAGGCGACGCAGAAGCGCGAGGCCAGCAGGACTTTCTCGGTGTCGCGGAAGGTTTTCACGTTCGCCAGCCGGTTCTCGGCGGGCACCCGGACGTCGGTGAGGGAGATCTGCGCGTTCTGGACACAGCGCAGAGCCGTCTTGCCCTTGATGACCTGGGCGTCGAAGCCGGTCGTGCCCTTTTCGACCACGTAGCCGCCCACGTGCCCGTCGTCACCGCGGGCCCAGATGATCACGTAGTCGGCGAAGGATGCGTTGCCGATCCACCTCTTGTAGCCGTTGAGGACGTAGGAGTCACCGTCCCGGCGCGCGGTCGTCTCCAGCTTGACCACGTCCGTGCCGTGCGCGGGCTCGGTCAGGCCGAAGGCGCCGATCTTCTCCAGACGTGCCATCGGCGGCAGGAAGCGCTCCTTCTGCTCCTCGGAGCCGAGCAGTCCGATGGATGTCATGGCCAGGGCCGAGTGGACCCCCATGAACGTCGACATGCTCAGATCGCCCCGGGCCAGTTCGAGGATCACCAGGCCGGCCGTCAGGTTGCTCATCCCGGGGCAGCCGTGGCCGGCAATCTGAAAGCCCGCGATGTTCAGCTGCGCCAGCTTGGGCACCAGCTCGAAGGGGAACTCCGCCCGCTCCCAATACGGGTTGATGATCGGGGTGACCTCCTGGTCCATGAACTCGCGGACCTTCTTCCGAAGGGTCCGTTGCTCGTCGGTGATCAGGTTGTCCAGCAGGTAGTAGTCGGAGTGCTCCGGTCCGCCCAGTACCGGCGGCTCCACCCCGGACAATTTTCCGTTGCCGCTCGGAGAAGCGCCGTTCGGCACGGTCTGGCCCGGGTCGACCGCTGAACTCTGTGTCGCCTTCATGCTCCGCTCCTTCAGATCGGGGATCCGATGGGGTCAGTACGTACGACGCTAGGAGGGAGCAGAGGTGTAGCCACTGGGCGCCGAATACCACGTTTCTGGACAATTTGGTGTTCTTGTACCAACTAGTCAGACGGTCCCTGCTCGTCAGCCTTTCAGCACGGCTCGGTGAGGGCCGCGGCGCCGTCGTGCCGCACGCGTGAGAACAACAGCTCGAGGCGCGGACACGCCGGAGTCTGCAACGGCGTATCCGCGCCAAGGTCGACGCGAGGAGACTGGCCCCTCGTCAAGCCGGGCAGGAGTCGCGAGGGCCTGTCCGGCTGCCGTGTGAAGGGTGTCCCGTCGCGGCAAATGGCGGCTCTCCGATCCCGGCTCGCGGCGTGCGCGGCAGGGGTTGCTCGGTCCAGACCAACTTGCCGGCCCGCATGTGCCGCGTCCCTCAACGCTCGGCGAGTCGGGCGACAAGCAGCAGGCCGCGTCCGTCCTCGTCCGTGGTGGACGCTTGACGTGGATGGGGGAATGCGGAGCTTGAGTCGAACACTTCACACGTAAGGGTGTGGTTACAGAGCAGCCGAAGGTGGATCGGGCCAGTGGTATGGCGGATGGCGTTGTTGACCAGATCGCTGAGGATCAACTCGGTCGTGAGGACAAGGTCGTCCAGGCCCCAGTGCGCAAGCCGGTGCGTGACCGCAGTGCGCAGGTTCGCCACCGCCGCCGGCTCTGCGGGCACATCCCAGTCCGCGACCTGATCAGGTGACATGCCGCGGGTGCGGGCGACCGACAGCGCGACGGCGCCATGGGGGCGGACTGGGAGCAGTGCGTCGAGCGCGGCCGCGCAGGTCTCCTTCGGGTCCGCGACGTCGGTTCGGGCGGAAGCTCGGCTCAGGGCCCCGCGCGGCAGCGCGAAACCGGCATCGCCGCCCCTTCCTCGACGTTCCATCAGGCCGTGGCCGTAGGGCACCAGTTGGCTGCCCTCGACCACCTTCCACTACGCAGTGGCGAAGGGCCCGCTCCTCAGGCGGAGGGGTGGCCCGGCGGGCACATCGGGGAAGTCCACCCGGCCATCGGGGCATATGACTGCGGGCGGCCGATGCCCGGCCCGGGGCACCACGCAGTGCCGGGAGGCCGGGTCGTAGGTCGCATACAGGCAGGTCGCTCTGCTGAAGCAGTGCAACCTGCCGTCAGGGCCCTCGCTCCACCGGGTGGCGATGCGTAGCCGTGCAGGTCGACCCCGCAGGTCGGCCCGGCGGTCATCGGTCGATGAAGCCGCGACAGAGGCCACCTTGTGGCACAGATATTTGCTTTAGGGCGGATGGGTGTTACGATCGAGCTAAAGCACATGTCCGTGCCTTAAGGGTCGATGTGGCGCCGCACGAGATGCCGCCGATCGCCTCCCCCGGGATCTTCCTGTCCCGCCCTTACATCAGGAGCCACATATGAGTTCGACACAGTCCTTGCTTCTGCCCTATCGGATGCGCGACGTCTCGCTGACGAACCGCCTGGTCATGGCCCCGTTGACGCGGAGTCGCGCACGCAATCGCGATCTCCTGCCCACTGATCTCCACGCCGAGTACTACGCTCAGCGGGCGTCAGCTGGTCTGATCATCTCCGAGGGTGTGTGGATCAGCCGCGACGCGGTCGGATGGCATGACGTTCCTGGGCTGTTCACCGATGAGCAGGTCGCCCACTGGAAGCAGGTGACAGACGCGGTCCACCTCGCAGGTGGTGTCATCTTCGCTCAGCTGTGGCACACCGGGTCCGCTTCTCACCCCGACTTCTTCGACGGCCGCCCGCCTCTTGCGCCCTCGGCCGTCAACCCGGGGCTACTGGCTCCGACGTCGACTGGCCGCAAGCCCACCGTGGAGCCCCGGGCGATGTCGGCGTACGACCTCCGTCAGACGGTCGCCGACTATGCGACGGCGGCTCGCAACGCCATGGCTGCGGGATTCGACGGTGTGCAGCTGCAGGCAGGCTTCAACTACCTGATCAGCCAGTTCCTGAATCCCCGCACCAATCTGCGCACGGACCGCTACGGCGGCTCGATCGAGAACCGCGCTCGCTTCCTCTTCGAGATCATCGAGGCTGTCGGCGAGTTCGTCGACCTGCGGCGCGTCGGTGTGAAAGCCGGACCCGCCTGGTCCGAGACGGGAGAATTCGTCTCCGGGGTCGAGGCGTTGGCTGAGAGTGAGTACGTGCTCGGACGGCTCAACGACTATGAACTGTCACATCTCCTGCTCATGGGGATGATGGTCGACCCCACCGGAGGACCGTTGGAGGAGCTGGTCGGCGACGGCATGTTCCGGCACTTCCGGAAGATCTATCAAGGCGCCATCATGGCGAACGTCGGGTTCGACCAGCACCGAGGGAACGCGATTCTGGACGACGGCCTGGCGGATCTGGTCGCCTACGGGCAGCCGTTCATCGCCAACCCGGATCTGCCGGCCCGGATCGCCTCTCATGCGCCGCTCGCCGAACCGAGGAAGGACCTCTTCTACGGTCCGGATGCCGCCGGCTACACCGATTACCCGCTGCTGGAGGGGTGAAGCAGGGCGGAACCACGGCCAGGCCGGGTGGCCTCGGAAGCGAGCGACCTGGCCTGATCGACAAGGCGACTGAGAGGGCGAGTGACGTAAGGGAGGCTTAATGCAAAGTCTTGTGCTTTATAATGGAGGGCATGGTTGCAGAATCGTCTCCGCGGCGGCGCACCGGCGGCCGCAGCGCCCTGGTGCTGGCGTCCATCAGGAAGGCCGTCGAGGAACTGATTGCCGAACGGGGCAGTGACGCCGTCACCATCCCGATGGTCGCGGAGCGTTCGGGAGTGAATCACTCGAGCATCTACCGCCGGTGGGGCGACGCACGGACCATGATCAACGACCTGGCGACCTACCGGCTCGACCCGGACCGCGGTCTTCCCGACAGCGGAGACCTGCGTGCCGATCTGACCATATGGGCACAGGAGCTGATCAGTCACTACAGCATCTCGGTGAACGCCGCACTCTTGCGCGGCGGGGCCGCCGCGGCCGGTGAGAACGAGTCGGATTGCCTGCGGGACCGGCGGGCAGAAGCAGTCGGCTTCGCCGCACGGCCCGGCAGCACCTTCAGCGGCGACCAGGCCATCGACCTGCTGGTGGCGCCCATCATCTACAGGGCCATCTTCCTGCCCTGGACGCTGCCCGAGGTGGACGCGCGCGCGTACGTCGACGAACTCTGCGACCGCTCCGCTTGATTCAGATCAAGTGAGGCTGTGGCGCCGTACCGCAGGGAAACCCGCCGCCCCAGGCTGACACGGGGTGTGCCGGGAGTTGCCGCCGCGAGCACCCGTAGTGGGTCTCAGCGCTCCTCGGGGAGGCCGTCGCCGTACATCGGCAGGCCGCTCAGGGATTCCTTTCGGGAGGCTTCCTCCTCGATCACGTCCCAGTGCTCCACCAGGATGCCGTCCTCGATGCGGAGGAAGTCGGCGGCGATCCACGGGGCGGGCTGCCCGTGCCCCGAGAAACGCCCGCGCATCATGGCCATGTCCCCTTCCGCCATGATCGGCTCGCATTCGTGCTTCAACTCCGCCGGGAGGCTCCTGACCAGGTCGAAGAGTCCCTCCCGGTCGGGTGCGACGTGGGCGCTGTGTTGGATGTGGTCGGGGCACCAGAACCGCTCGGCAGCGGCATGGTCCCGCTTGCTTTCTGTCCATGGCTTGCAGAAGTGGGTGCGGGCACCCCGTGGCGACAACCGAAGGCGCGCTGTGCAGGCGTCGCATGGTGAGGCGCCTGGGCCGGGGACGGATGCCGAGGCAGGTCCCCGACCGAGCGGATGCCAGGTGCCGGCCGCCTGCGCGCCGAGTTCTGCCGCGATCTTGGCGAGGCATGATTCGTAGAAGCCCACCAGGGCGCTCTTGGCGTCTTCTTCGGTGACTCCAGGCGCCGGCTCGAACTGGGCGGCCCAGTGGATCTCGGAATGGTCTGCGCCGACCGCGGTCACCGTGAGCTGGGCGGTGAAGTCCCGTACCGGGGCCGGCCCGGGGTCGTCGAAGCGATAGTGGTGGCAGAACGGGCCCGCTTCCATGAGCTTTTCGACGAGCACTCCGCCGTCGTGCAACGTGATGGTGCGGGTCTGCTGGTCGTCGTTCCTCGGGACGCCGGCAACACCGCGCTCCTCACGGGGTGCGTGAAAGGGGGCAGGGATGCGGCGGGCGCCGTCCTGGGCGCTACCGGTGGGCGAGGGAGTTCCTGCCCGCGACCTGGATGTCGGCCTGCCGGGCGACTCGGGCTCCGAGATGTTCGGCAGTGGCGATATCGGAGGCGTTGACGGTGTCGGTGCCGCCGTCCTGGGGGGGCGAGGCGCCGGCGCCGATCCAGAAACCGAGGCGGTTGAGGTCGTCTTCGGCGGCGGTGAGGGCGTTCCAGCCGGGGGGCAGGCCCAGACCGACCCAGATCATGTGGTGCTGGGCGGCGAGAGCGGTCATGAAGTTGAGGGTGTTGAGCTTGTCGCCGCTCTTGGAGGCGGAGTTGGTGAAACCGTGGCGATCTTGTCGGCCCAGACGCTGGTCAGGTAGCGGCCGCTGGTGCCTTCGGCGAAGGCGTGGAAGGCGGAGGAGGCGCCCCCCATGTAGGTGGGGGAGCCGAAGATGATGGCGTCGGCGTCGTCCGGGCGCTGCCAGTCCTCGTCGGTGATGGCGCCCACCGGGATGTAGGCGACCTCGGCTCCTGCTTTTTCGGCGCCACGCTTGACTCCTTCGGCCAGAACAGCGGTGTGTCTGTAGCCGGAGTGGAAGGCGATGGCGACCAGGGGGCGCTTGACGATCTCGGTCACTGGTGACTCCCTGAGTAGGTCTGGTCTCCAAGGTAGATCTGACCTCCAAAAGAGGCCTAGACCCTTCGGGGGTGCTGGTCCACTACGGGCTCACCGATCTCGGCGGCGAGATCGCCGAAGAGACCCGCGTCCTGTGCACCTGGACCCACAATCGCGCCGCGCAGGTCCACGCCGCACGCGCCGCCTATGACCAGCGCACCGCCACCTCGGAAGGGGCCCCGTCAGCCGGGTGACTACGCCTCGCCGAGGAGCTTCCGCGCGGTCTGCACGATCTCCTCGTTGGTGTAGGCGTGCCCGCCGATCTCCCAGCCGCCTGGAACCGCCTCGGTCAGGGCCACCCAGGTGCGCCCCGCGAGGGAGGCGTCTCCGGCTGCCTCGGCGATGAGGGCGGAAATGTCCTTCACAAGTCCGAGCTGCTGCTCGCGGTCGAGGGCGCCCGCGTTGGGGATGGGAGAGCCGGCTCGGTCCGAGTGGAGGCCGACCGCCCAACGGCCCGACCCGTCGGCGATGAGCCGAACTCGGCGACGCGCACGAGCTCTTGGGTGCGAGGTTCGTCTACGGATGGACGTGCGGTGATCAGGTGAGACCGAGCTGCTGCAGCATGCCGAGCTCGTTGCTGCTACCCCAGCGCTCGACCATCTTCCCGTCGGCGAACCGGCTGATCTGCATGCCTCGGTAACTCACTGTCTTTCCCGTCGCACTGTGCCCCATCAGTTCACCGAGATGTGTGCCCGTGATGGTGTATGCGAACGCGATTTCGTCGTCGGTGGCCATGACGTGCTCGACCTCGATGTGCAGATCGGGGAACGCCCGCCTCATCGTGGCGAACATGTCCTCATAACCCTCTGGTCCCGGAACCTGTCCTGGGGCCGGGTCGTGGTCCACAGAGTCGGGCGCCACGTATTCCTCGAGCTCGTCGAGGTGGTCAGTGTTCACCGCTGATCCGAAGCCCTCCAGGACGGCGGCGTTGCTGCTGCGCGACATGACGCGCTCCTTGACGTTGCAGCCCTGGGCGTACACATCGAGGATGTGCAGTCGCCCCTTCCTCCCCTCCACGATAGGTCTGGCGGCCTGAGGAGGCCTGCCGACGCCGGGGAGGGCGGCCAGGGCGTCGGCGGATTCGCTCTTCACTTGAGGCCGCTGAGCATGACGCCGCGGATGTAGTACTTCTGCAGCAGCAGGAAGAGGATCAGGACCGGCAGGATGCTCAGGACGAGGCCGGCCATCACGATGGGCATCGTGCGGGTCGGGTCGACGTAGTCCTGCAGGAGCTGGATGCCGACCGGCAGGGTCATCACGTCCGGGTTGGCGGTCGAGACGAGCAGCGCCCAGATGTACTCGTTCCAGGCGTCGACGAAGGTCAGGAGTCCGAGCGTCACCATGACCGGCTTGGTCTGCGGTACCACGATCCGCCACCACACGGCGAACTCGCCGGCTCCGTCGATGCGCGCGGCCTCGAGGATCTCGTCCGGGATCGAGACCATGAACTGGCGCATCAGGAAGATCCCGAATCCATTGACGAGGAACGGCATGGCGAGCGCCGTGATGCTGACGGTCAGTCCCGCGCCGCCGCGCCCGAACAGGTCGTTGCCACCCGCCAGCGGCCAGTGCACCAGGATCAGGAAGTGGGGGATGAAGAAGAGGAACGGGGGGAACATCATCGTCGACAGCACAAGGCGGAAGATGAAGTGCCGGCCGGGGAAGCGGAGTTTGGCGAGCGCGTAGCCGGCGAGTGACGACGTGAGCAGCACCGATCCGGTGATCACGGCGGTGGCGATCACGCTGTTGCGGAAGAGCACTGGCAGGTTGAGCTGGTCGATCGCCGCCCGGTAGTTGGACAGGTCGAAAGCCTCGGGAAGGAACCGGTACGGCAGTGTGCCGGACTCGCCGGGCCCCTTGAAGGATGTCATCACCATGTCGAGGAACGGCACCACCGTGAGCACGGCGCCGGTCACGACCACCAGATACGAGAACCACGGGAAACGGCGGCGGATCATGTGTCCTCCCCCTTGCGCCGGAAGATCCACAACTGCACCAGGGTGACCACGAGGACTACTACGAACAGCACGAAGGCGGCGGCGCTCGCGGTGCCCCAGTCGCCGTACGAGAAGGCCTGGCGGTACATCTCAAGCGCGGCCACGTTGGTCGCGTCACCCGGGCCGCCCTTGGTCATCACGATGATCAGCGCGAACGACTGCAGGCCGGTGATGAACTGGGTGATGCACACGAACAGCAGGGACGGTCGCAGCAGCGGCAGTGTGATCTTCCAGAAGACGGTGACGGGGCCGGCCCCGTCGAGCGCGGCGGCCTCGTAGTACGACTCGGGAATGGACTTCAGCCCGGCGGTCAGGATGAGGATCGCCGTGCCGACCGAGGCCCAGGCCTGTACGACCACGACCGACGGCAACGCGGTGTCCGGGTCCTGGAGGAACGCCACCGAGCCGAGCCCGAGGGTGTTGAGGACGCCGTTGACGAGGCCGCCCGGCTCGTACATGTACTTCCATACGTTGCCGATGGCGACGACGGTCGTGACGATCGGCAGGAAGTACAAGGTGCGCCACAGCCCCTGGAACCGCAGCTTGTCGACGCAGGTGGCGACGAGCACGGAGCCGGCGAGCGCGAGTGCCACGGTGCCCAGGGCGAACAGCAGCGTATTGGTGAGGATCGGCGCCAGGAACGTCGATCCGTCCACGAAGAGGCCGGTGAAGTTGTCCAGGCCGACCGGATCGATGTCGCCGAGGTCGAACCCGGCCCAGCGAGACATGGACAGCAGCAGCGCGAAGCCGAGCGGCAGGATCAGAAAGACCGCGAAGAACAGCAACGTCGGCGCCAGGAAGAGATAGGCGACGAGGGCCTGGCGGCGTCGGGGCCGGGGCCGGAGACGGCCGTCGATGACGGACCCGGTGGACCCGGCGTCCCGCGGGCTGTGCACCCGCTCGGTCGTCTCCGGCGCCAAGGCGTTCACCATGAGCGCGACACCTCCTGATCGACCTGACGGCGGATGGTGCGCAGTGACTCGTCGACCGACTGCTGACCCGTCCACAACGCCTCGATGTTCTTGCGCAGCAGCGACTTGGCCTGCTGCGCGCCCGGCACGTTCGGCTCCGGCACCGCGTACGACAGCGCGTCCAGGAACGGGCGCAGGTTCGGATCGCTGCCTTCGCTCAGGAGTGTCCGCATGTCGTCGGCGCGGCCGGTCAGGGAGCCGACCGACACCTGCAGGGAGCTCATCCGGGTCGCCGTCGCACCCTTCTTGGCGCTCTTCACGCGCACCTTCTCGGTGTTGAGCCAGCGCAGGAACTCCCAGGCCTCGCGCGGGTACTTACTGGTCGCGTTGACCCCCAGCATGAAGCCGGTGGAGAGCGTGGCGAGCCTGTCGTCCGCCTCAGGGACGGGCAGCGGCGCGACGCCGACATCGCGGTAGTCATTGCCCATCTGGGTCTTGAGGCTTCCGGTCCACCAACCGGCGCTGACCACCATGGCCACCTGCCCGGACTGGAACGCCTTGTAGACGTTGACGCCGGGGGCGCTCGCACCTTTGACGACGAGGCGGTGCTCCAGATCGAACACGGCCCGGCCGGCCGGCGAGTCGATGGCGGTGCTCCTGCCGTCAGCGGAGACGAACGTTCCGCCGGCGGCGTTGAGCAGGGCGAGCGTCTGGCCGACGGTGGTGGAGTCGTCGTAGGTCGACAGGCCGAACCCCTGGACCAGCGTGTTGCCGTACCGGTCCCGCTTGGCGGTTCGGTAGGCCGCCTCCTCCAGCTCCGGCCAGGTGCGCGGAGGGCCCTCGATGCCGGCCTCGCGCAGCAGCCGCTTGTTGTAGTAGAGGGCGTACGTCTGCACCTCGGTGGGGTAGCCGTAGACCTTGCCCCCCACCGACGAGGCGCCGACCGTGGCCTCGCCGTAGCCGCGCCTGATCTCCTCGGCGTGCTCGGACGGAGCGGGCCGCAGGACGCCGGCCTGGACGAGCTGGCCGTTCCACAGGCAGTACGGGTGGAGGATGTCGGCGCCCTGGCCCGCGGCCTGCCGGACCATGAACGTGGTCAGCAGGTCCGTGAACTCGACGGCCTTCGTCCGCACCTTGACCCGGTCATGAGTGGCGTTCCACTCGTCGACCGGGCGCTGCAGGGCCTCCTTGAGCTCCCCGCTCGCGTAGTGGGAGAGCAGGGTGAGAACGATCGGATCCCCGGGCTGCCCGGTGCCCTGGTACGGCGCGGCGCATCCGGACGTGAGCAGCGCCGGAGGGAGCAGCACCGAGGGGAGCGCGAGCGCGAAGTGACGGCGGCTCAGGCCGCCGGTGCGGTGGGACGGCGTCATCGGGCGTCCTCACGGCGCAGCACACGAAACACCCGGGTCGTGGTGAAACCGCTCTTGCGGTACAGGTGGCCCGCCGGGGACTGCTCACCGGTCCACAGGAACCACGCGGAGTGCGCACGGCGCGCCCGCATCCGCTCCAGGACGAGGTGGAGCAGGACCTTGCCGAGCCCGGTGCCGCGCATCTCCTCCAGCACGCCGAACGGCCCGAACCGCTCGTCCACCGAATCGAACGTGCCGTGCATCGCCCAGCCGACCAGGCGGCTCGAGGGGTCCCGGGCGACGACGATCCGGTCGAGCGGCGTGCCCGCGGCCAGACACTGCCGGATCGTGCACGCCCAGTCCGGGCCGAAGTGGTTCCCGGCGAGCGCGAACAGGTCCACCAGGTCGTCGTCGCACGGAGTGGCGAACCGGTAGCCCTGCGCCGTCAGTTCGTCCAAGCGGCACGCGACATCCTCCGGGATGCGATAGCCGACCAGGCCGCGGTCCATCGCCGCCGCCTCGTACAGAGTGCGAAAGCCCAGGGACTCAAGCAGCCCGGCCGCTTCCGGGTACGCCTCGGCGTCCAGGCCGGGGAGGACGTAGTTCGGTGTGTACGAGGAGAAGTCCACCCGGGTGCGGCCGTGGCTGTGCAGCCAGTCGAGGGCCTCGGTCAGCAGCCGGCGGCCGAGGCCGCGGCCACGGACGGCCGGGTCGACGAAGAAGAACGGGATCCAGCCCTGCTCCGGCTCCAGGTCGGTCCCGGTCATCGGCGTCAGCCGACGCACCGCGTAGGCCGCGCCGACGACACGGTCGCCGTCGACGGCGACCCGAAGCCCCTCCGGATCGAAGTTGGCGTCGAGCAGCACCAGGGAGCGGAAGCGGTCCGGAGTGATGGGGTCGGCCGGCGCACTCCGGCGCCACGCCTCCACCAACCGCGGGCCGTCACCGGCGCGAAAGCCACGAACCTCGACCCGGGATGTCGTTGCGCGATCGGTCATCGACGGGGTTGTCGTCATCAATGGGGTTGTCCTTCCATACGCAGCTCGCGAACGGCGTCGAACGTCGCCCGCGGCATCGGCGACGGGGCTAGGCATGGCGTTGGTGATGGCAGCGGGCAACGCGTCGCGGCGGCGGGCCAGGAGGTCTCAGGAGTAGAGCAGTACGTCGTCGCCGGCCCACCGGCCGGGCGGCGCCGGCGGATCGCACAGCGGCAGCGGATCGTCGCCCGCGTCGACGGCTCGCCGCAACCGGTCGGACCCCCACAGCAGGTCGATGAAGTGACGGTGACCGGTCCCCTCCACGTCGCCGTCCGCGGGGCGCCAGTCGAAATCGTTTGGGTACAGCCGCCGCAGCGTGGCGAGCATCGCGACGGCGGTACGTACGGGCGCGAACACCTCGCGATCGGTGATGTGGAGCTGGACCCCGCGCAGCGGCCGTCCGGCGTGTTTGTGGAAGGTCGGTACGTACCGCAGATCACGGAAGTGCACTCCAGGCAGGGCGAGCTCGGCGAGCGAGGGCGCGAACCGCGCGTCGATGTACGGGGCCCCGACGATCTCGAAGGGCTGCGTGGTACCACGGCCCTCCGAGAGGTTCGTCCCCTCGAACAGGCAGGTGCCGGGGTAGAAGGTGGCAGTGGCTGGCGTCGGGATGTTCGGCGAGGGCGCGACCCACGGCAGACTGGTGGCCTCCGCGCCCATGGCGCGCTGCCAGCCGGCAACCTCGATCACCGTCAAGTCGACGGCACTGCCCGCCAATTGGGGCACGGCCGAGGTGTTGAGATGCCGGGCGAGTTCGCCGCAGGTGAGCCCGTGGCGGACGGGTACCGCGGCGCGCCCGACGAAGCTGGCCCACGCCGGGTCGAGCAGAGGGCCCTCGCTGACGAGTCCACCGAGAGGATTCGGCCGGTCGGCGACCACGAACCGTACGCCTGTACGGGCCGCCGAGACCATCAGGTCAAACATGGTCCACACGTAGGTGTAGAACCTGGCCCCGATGTCCTGCAGGTCGTACACGAGGGCGTCGACGCCGCTGTCGACCAGCAGTGTGTCGAGGCGTTCACCGCTGCACCGGTATGTGTCGTGGACCGGCAGGCCGGTGGTGGGGTCCGCCTGGGCGGCCTCGCTCTCACCGGCCTGGCCGGTCCCGTGCAGCCCGTGCTCGGGACCGAACAGGGCGACCAGCCGCGCGCCGGCCTCAAGGAGCGCGGGCGCGGCCGGGCGCAGGTCGGGGAGGACGCCGGTGTGGTTGGTCACCAGCCCGAGGCGGCCGGGCCCGGCAAGTCCGGGCGACGTGTGCAGTCGGGCGATCCCGGTCGTCACCGCGACGCGGTCGTCCCTGCTCACCCTTGGGCCCGTCTGGCGGTGACATCTCGGGGCAGTCGTCGGAAATGTACTTGCATGTCCCGGAATGTTGCCATGATTTGCTACCGGTTCGCGCCAAGGGCGGCCGCGGGATCTCTGGCGGCGGCCGGGGCAGTGCGGCGGTGTGAGGAGCGCCGGAGCACCTCAGAGGGGAAGCTGCGAGTGGTGCCCCTCCTCGGGCTCGAACCGCGGGCGCACGTGGAGCCGGACGCGCCCAGGGTGATCGAGGAGTGGAACAGCACCATCCCCGGCGGACGAGCAGAACCGCCGAGCTGCCGGGGCTGATGGCGCTCCCTGAATCTGGTGCAGGCAAGGCATTCGTGAGGCGTGACGGAGCGTCACTTACCTGACACCGTCACGCGTTCGACGGCCTCGCCGAACGGCCCCGCAGCTGGACCGCGAGCCGATCAACGGCGTTGGCCGAGGCCGGGAGGACACCTTCCGGCTCACGGGTGGATGGCCTGATCATTCTGCGCACAGTTCGGCGAAGCGCTGTGCGTTGATGTTGCCGCCAGAGATGATCAGGCCGACCCGGGGCGGGAGCTGGTCGATGCGGCCGGCGAGCAGGGCAGCAAGTGCGGTGGCGCCGCTGGGCTCGATGACGATCTTCAGGCGTTCGAAGGCCAGCCGCATGGCGTCGCGGATCTGATCGTCGGTGACCAGGGCGATTTCGTCGACGAGTCGCTGGTTGATGGAGAAGGTCAGCTCGCCGGGAATCTCGATCGCCTGACCGTCGGCGATTGTTCGCGGCACGGGGATGGAGATGCGCTTGCCCGCCTCCAGGGATCGCTTGGTGTCGTCTCCGGCCACCGGCTCGACTCCGATCACCCGGATCCCGCCGTGGAGACCTTTGGCAGCGGTGGCACTGCCGGCGATCAGGCCACCACCGCCGACAGGGACCACCAGCGCGCCGAGTTCACCGGCCTCCTCGATCAGTTCCAGCGCAGCGGTACCCTGCCCGGCGATGACGTGCGGGTGATCGTAAGGCGGGATGAGCGCCATGCCGTGTTCGGCGGCCAGGGCCTGGCCGATGGCGTCCCGGTCACCGGTGTAGCGGTCATAGGTGACGATCTGCGCGCCGTAGCCGGCAGTGGCGTCCACCTTGGACTGCGGGGCGTCCTCCGGCATGAGGATCACTGCCCTGGTGCCCAGTTCCCGCGCGGCGAGGGCGACGGCCTGGGCGTGGTTGCCCGAAGAGTAGGAAGCGATGCCCTTGGCCAGCTGCTCCGGTGACAGTCGGGAGGCGGCGTTGTAGGCGCCGCGGAACTTGAACGCGCCGATGCGCTGGAAGTTCTCGCACTTGAGGTAGACCTCCGCGCCGACGAGCTCGTCCAGGGTGCGGGAGCGCAGTACGGGGGTGCGGTGCGCGACGCCTTTGATCTGCGCGGCGGCGTCGCGGACGTCATCCAGGGCTACTGGCGGGGTGTTGGTCATGCCTGTGCTCCATCCGGGGTGGTGTTGGCGGGCTGCATGCCGTCTGTGACGGACGCGGTGGACCTGGCTCTCAACTCGGCGAGGTAGTCGCGGAGGCGCGGGAGACGCCGTGCTCAGCGAGACTGCGGAACAGCTTCAGACGCTGCGCGGGTGTCATCCGCTGCTGTCAGTGCACGCCTCTGGGGCGTTCGGGACCGCGTTCAGCAGCGCCGTCGCTACGCAGAGGTCCTGCAGCGCGATGCCGGAACTGTCGAACACGGTGATGTCCTCGGGTGTGCGTCGCCCCTCGGCCTTGCCGGTCAGGACGTCTCCGAGCGTGTCGAGTCGCAGGGTGCCGTCGGCGACGAGGTCCGCGATGTTCTGGAACTCGCCGATGGCCACTGACTGGGTGGGCAGGTCGCAGAAAAGCCGGGCCTTTTTCAGCAGCGTGGGCGGAAGTTCCTGTTTGCCGTGCGCGTCCGAGCCCATGCTGGCGATGTGCGTTCCCGGCCTGATCCAGTCCGCGTCGAAGAGGGGGGAGTGTGCGGTGGTGGCTGTCACGATGACATCGGCGTCGAGACACGCCTCGCGGGCCGTCGTGAGTCGGCCGCAGAGGCCCCTGCGGGAGAGTTCGGCGAGGAACCGCTCACCGCGCTCGGCGGACCGGGCGACGACGTGGATCGTGTCAAAAGGACGGACCTTGCTCACGGCGGCACATTCGTACAGTGCTTGGTGCCCCGTCCCGAAGACTGTCAGCGTCGACGCGTCGGCACGCGCCAGTGCGTCGGCGGCGACGGCGTCGGCCGCGGCCGTGCGGTAGGCGTTCACGGTTCCGGCCTCGATCGTGGCGGCGATACGGCCGACGGTCTGGTCGAAGAGCAGGACGATCGAGTTGTGTCGGGAGATGCCCCGGTCCGCGTTGCCCGGCCAGTAGCTGCCGATCTTTACCCCGGCGAGTTCCCGCGACGCGGCCGATTTGACGGTGAATCGGTTCTCGGAATCCGACCCGTGTCCCAGCACGGTGGGAAAGGAGTCGGCCCCCTCGGCCGCGGCGATCAGAGCCTCCCGCACAGCGGTGAAGGCGAGCTCTTCGCTGATGAGGGCGGCGGACTCAGCCTCGGAGATGAAACGCACGATGGTCTCTCCTTCACCAGCCCCGGACGCGCTGCCACCGAGAGCGCACAGTCCGGGACCGAGGGGCGGTCACGTAGTAGACGTCGTGCTGCGCGGCGGTCGCGCAGGCGTGGATGGGCAGGATGCGCAGCCGGGTGCCGACCGGGATGTCGGGCAGTTCGGCGCCACTTTCCGGACGGATCGAGAGAATGCCGTGTTCCTGGCTGGCGTCAGTCATCACCAGGTCCTCGTACAGGGCGCTGTCGAGGTCCGCGACGAGACCGTACCCCTGGTCCACGCGCTGGACGGTGGTGCCGCGGTCGCGCGAGGTCGCCATCCATCCGCCGTCGGTGACGATCCATCCCTTGTCCGGGCGGTGTCCGATGACCGTGGTGACGACTGTCATCGCGAGATCATCGATGGTGCACACCCCGATGCCGGCCATCACGAGGTCGAAGAAGACGAAGTTCCCCGCCCGGACCTCGGTCACTCCGGTGAGGTCGGTCGCGAAGTGCGCGGTCGGGGTGGAACCTACGCTGACGACAGGGGCTTGGTGGCCCGCCGCGCGCAGGTCTTCGGCGGCCTTGACGGCGCAGCGGCGTTCGTTGTCAGCGGCGGCGGCGAGCGCCACCGGGCCGTCCGCAAAGTACGACTCGCCGGCGTGGGTGAGCACCCCGCGCAGTTCGGCTCCGCCGTCCACGAGAGTCTGCGCGATCTGTCTGGCGGCCGGGTCTCCGGGTAGGACACCGCCGCGGTGACCGTCGCAGTCGACTTCGATGAGCGCGGGGATCCGCGTTTCGCCGGAGCGGGCCGCGCGGGCGACGTAGGCGGCCTGTTCCAGGCTGTCCAGCAGCACGACGAGATCCACCCCGCGCTCACGCAAGGCGATCACACGGCCGAGTTTGTCCGGTGCGATTCCCACCGCGTAGAGGATGTCGGTGAAGCCCGCCTCGGCGAACGCCTCGGCCTCCGCGAGCGTGGACACGGTGATCGGCCCCGGCCGGCCGTTGAACAGCATCCGCGTGACGTCCACGGACTTGGCTGTCTTGACGTGCGGGCGCAGTTCCGCACCCAGAGCGTCCAGGTGTCCGCGCAGCCGGGCGATGTTCGCCTCGGTCTTGCCCGGGTCCAGTGCCAGGAACGGTGTTCCCGGCTCGTCCAGAGTGCCCGCAGACGGGGCGCCCCCTGTCGGATCATGACTCATGACTCTTCCCTCTCTGGCCCCTCGATCACGGTCCCGCGGCATTTCGCGAGGTCCGCGTAGATGGCAGACCGGGAAGCTCCCAGCCTCGCGGCAACCCGTGGGACCGCGTTCCGCACGGCGAACACCGCGCGTTCATCGAAGGCGCGGAGCAGGTCGAGCCGCTTACCTCGGGTGAGGCTGACGATCGGATTTCCCCGAGCCAGTACCTCCGCGCGGACCATGACGTCGACCACCTCGTCGAAGTCGTTGGCGAACGTTGTGGTCGGGATCCGCGCGGGCGCGGCTCCGGCCGGCGCCGAGAGGAGATCGCCGGCCTGGCGCAGCGCGGTCACGTCGAGGTTCAGCGCCCCACCGACCTGTCGGCCGGTCACCTGCCCGGCCACCGCGACGACGGACCGGTCGCCCCGACGACAGTCGTGCAGGACGACCTCGCACGCAGGACCGAACGTCGCCGCCAGCCCTTCGATGACAGGCGTCAGAGCAGCCAGGATCGCATCCGTTGCTCGATCGGACATCAGCCCACCTCCACACCGCCGTACACCTTCACGCCAAGCATAGACTAGAGGTCTAGGGTCTAGACATGGAGTCCAAAGTCCACCGGTCGTTGAGTGGGGCCGGTTCCTCATCGCTGTGGTGATCCGGTAGAGGGGGGCGCCTCCGATGACCAGTCCCGCCGAGAGCCCCACACCGGCCGAGACCGTCACACTCCCGCTGCTCAGCTCACCATCACGCCTTCACTTCAAGGGACGCCGCCCGGACGACGCCGGCCGCGAGCGGCTGCTTTGCAATGCAGGAGCCAAGTACGCCTGAGGCTAGCCAGTGGATCAGCTGACTGACACATACTCGGCACGAACAGTCAGGTGGACGGGCATCGACGAAGTGGGAGCCATCAGCCGCGGCGAGCGTCCCGGCACGCTGGTGTGCGTGCTGCCGTCGGACGGTTTCGATGGGTCCGCCGCCACTTGCTGCAGCCGCCGCGGCCACATTCCCGGCTGCCTCAGCCGCCCTTCATACGGCCAGCAGAGTCTTCCCCACGTTGCGTCCCGCCTGCATCCGCTCATGTGCCCGGGCCGCGGCAGCCAGCGGAAGGATGTCGGTGACATCGATGTGCACGCTTCCCGAGGCGACGAGCTCCAGGGCTGCCAGACCATGGGTTCGCAGGAGGTCGGGGGCGCGTCGGGAGACGTCGCCGATGTTGTAGCCGGTCAGCGCGCGATTGTTCTTCCACAGCGGGAGGAGCGGCAGGTTCAGGCCGGGGTGGCGAGCGGCTTCGCCGTAGAAGGCGACACGGCCGAAGGGGGCCAGCAGGTCCAGACTGGCAAGGCGCGTGGGGCCGCCCACGGGGTCGAGGACCACGTCCACGCCTCGCCCGCCGGTCGCGTCGCGCACCGCGCCGGGGAAGTCCTCCCGCGGGAAGACCGCGTCGTATCCGAAACGCTTGGCGTACTCGGCCTTGTCGCTGCTGCCGACGGTGCCGTACACGGCGTCCGCGCCGAGTGCACGGGCGATCTGGGCGGCGACGGAACCCACGCCTCCGGCCGCAGCATGGATCAGGACGCTGTCGCCGGGGCGGAGCCGGGCCGCTCCGGCGAGGACGCCGTAGGCCGTGGGCAGGACGAGTGCGGCCCCGCCGGCGGTCCGCAGGTCGATCTCGCCGCGTGGGGTGTGCAGAGGGAAGGTGAAGCGGGCCGGGGCGACGGCGTACTCGGCGTAGCCGCCGCCGTCGGGCAGGTACACGGCAACCGTGTCCCCGACGGCGAGTCCGCTGATGTCCTCGCCGAGCGCGGCGACATGCCCGGAGGCTTCCATGCCGGGGATGTCGAGTGGGTTCGGCGGGCCGAAGTCGCCGAGGCGGTGCTGCACTTCGGCGTAGTTCACTCCCGCGTAGGCCACCCGGACCAGCACCTCTCCGGGACCGGCTTCAGGGATCGGCACCTCTACCGTGCGCAGGACCTCGGGCCCGCCGTTCTCCTCGAATCCGATCGCGCGCATGACGTGTCCTCCTGTGATGTGTTTTGGTTGCAGTTCGGGTGCGCCCGCCGCGGCTCTGGCTCCACCGGCGTACGACATGGTGTTCCGCCGCCCTCAGAAGGGCGTCGCTCGCCTTGCCGAGGAGGGCCAGCAGTCGGATCGCGAGGAACAGCCAGTCCTGCGCGATCCCGAGTCCAGCCCGGACATGACGGCCCGAGCGGTCCGGGAGAGGCCCACCAGGCCGACAAGGAGCAGACCGAGCGAGGCGCCGACGGCCACGCCTGTCAGGACTCCCCGGGTACGGGCACGAGTGTCTCCTCGTACAGCCAACATGAGATTTCCGGGCGCAGACATTTTCGGCGGCGCACCGGTGGGGCGAGCTCAGGAACTCGGTGTGAGGCGCAAGGCGTTCGGCGCCCGGACTGACGGCTGGTCAGCGGATGGCGGCGCAACAGAGCGCGGCTGCGACACGTACCAAGTCGACGCAGCGGCGGCAGGTCAGCGACTGGCGTGGCATGCGGCGATGCAAGCATGGGTGACTCGGAGGCGTCAACGGACTGTCACCATCCGAGACGATCACCGCCGTGCGGGCCCGTGGCCTGGCTGCCTGGTGTGGAAAGGAAGGAGATGAGGGAGGGGAGACCGGGTGGGTCAACAATAGGAGCGGGCCGCCGCGGCGGACGCCGGGGGACACTGCTGCTCGACTGCTGAAGACATGCGGTGGTCGCCGGCGGACGCCAGCGTCAGGATGGCGAGCGTTTCCGCGGCCTGACCGGAGGCGAGCGCCACCGCGGCGACGCCGCCCTCCAGCGCGGCGACGCGCTGCTCGAAGACGTCCTGGGTGGGGTTGTGGATGCGCGTGTAGATGTTGCCGGGCTCGGCCAGCGAGAACAGGTCCGCGGCGTGCTGGGTGTCGCGGAAGACGAACGAGCTGGTCTGGTAGATCGGTACCGCCCGCGCCCCGGTCGTCGGGTCCGGCGCGGCACCGGCATGGATCTGCTTGGTCTCGAACGACCAGGCCGAGGTGTCGGGGCCTGCGGGCTCGTCCTCGGGGGTGTGTCCCGCGGTGACGGAGTCGATGGGCTGGCTCATGTTTCTCCCTTGTGCGGCGTGCGAAGTACGGAGGCGCGCGGGGGCTGGCGAAGGCACCGCAGGGCTGCGCCCCGCGCCCGGACAGGGGCAGCGGACGGCGCGGTGCGGAGAGGGGGAGTGATCAGGTGCCGGAGCGGGGCGTCAGCTCACGGCGGAACAACCCGAGGTGGTGACACGCACGTAGTCAACGTGGCGGCGGGTCACGAGCACGGTCATGCAGCCAGGTAACCACAGAAGGTCATGAAGCACCAGCGTGACGTGTGGAGTTGAAGGACGACCGTACCCCCTCACCCGCCGGGACATGTGGTGGGCGCACCTGCATGCGTGTGCGGTGATGCGGCCACGGAACGCACCGGGCAGACACACATGTGGCTGCTCGGCCTGTTCTGGGCGAGCCGCCATGGCACGCAAGGCGTGCTCCACCGCCTCGCCGCACCAGCACATGGCTCGACTGCCGGGGCTGCCGCAGTCCGGCGCAACGCTGCCTGGAGACCACATGACCAGCCGGCGCGCGGCCACTGTCACGTCCTGATGGTGACCTTCGTCATGGCGGCCCCCTGCAAGGCTTGCCGCGCAGCCTACTCCGTGAGCCGGGCCCACGAGCGGACTCATGTGCGACGGAGTCGGGACGCGTTCGGGCCGCAGGGACGCAGACAGACCCGCAGCGCGGGCCGGGAGTGATCCCGGCCCGCGCTTTACTGGTTGGCCTTCAGCCGCTGGGGTCAGCCGAGAAGCTTGCTCGCCAGGGTCGCGGCGTTGTACGAGCCCCATCCGGTGGTGAAGTCCCAGCCGGTGGCGGCGGAGTAGTCGCCGTTGCTGCCGCTGGTGATGTCGTGGAAGCCGGTGCCGCTCGCCGTGTAGAGGGCGGGGTTGGCGAATCCGAGGTTGGCCTTCCCGGCCGCCGTGGCCTGCTGGTTGTACAGCGCCGCGAACGCCGCCCATTCGGGCGCGGCGGCGCTGGTGCCGCCGACCGAGGACCAGGAGCCCTGCGAGTAGATCGAGACACCGGGGCTGGGGTTGGCGTGGGCCGAGACGTCCGGCACCTGGCGGTAGCCGCCGCCGGCGCTCTTCTGCACCGCGGTCTGCCAGCTGGGGATCTTGAAGACGGAGGACTTGCCGCCGCCGCCCCCGGACCAGGCCACCTCCTTGCTCCACGCGTTGGCCGAGGTGACGGTCAGCTTGGTGCCGCCGACGCCGGTGACGTACGGGTCGCTTGCCGGGTAGTCGACGGAGGTGCCGCCGTCGCCCGCGTCGTCGGAGCCGCTGTCCCCGGAGGCCGCGTAGAAGCCGAGGCCCTCGGCGGCGCCCGCCTTGAAGACGGCGTCCACGGCGTTGATGTTGGAGGTGGTGCGCGCGCTCTCGGCGGCGCCCCAGCTGATCGACGTGGTCGGGATGCCGCTGTCGACGATGGCCTGGTAGGTGTCGACTTCACCGGCGTCGGAGTTGGGACCCTCGAAGACGGTGACGTTCGCCTTGGGGGCGATCGCGTGCAGGACCTCGATGTCCAGCTCCACCTCGACCTGGCCGTCGCCGAGCGCGCCGGAGCCGCCGTCCACCTTCTGCACGGTCGGGGTGGGCGAGCCCAGGCTGTAGTTGGTGTCGTACTTGGTGATGTTCGACTGCTGGAAGCCGTCGAACTCGAGCAGCGCGATCTTCTGGCCGCTGCCGGTGTACGTACCGGAGACGTTGTAGCCGCCCTTGAGCTGGGCCGGGGTGTAGCCGCCGCCAGGGCCGTTGTGGGGGGTCACGGTGGAGGGCGCCTGGTGGTGCAGCTGGGCGCGGTTGTTGAGGCCGGACACGTCACTGACGAGGGAGGCGATGGCGGTCGGCAGGGTCGGCGCGGTGTCGTTGGCGTAGAACGAGCGCCCCGACGCGGCGTCCTTCCAGGTCGACAGCTTGGTGCCGAAGGCCTTCTCCAGCTGGGCGGCGGTGCCGCTGGCGTCGACCAGCAGGTTCCCCGAGTGGACGGTGCCTACGGTGAGCCCCTGCGCGCGCAGGTAGTCCTTGAGCTTCTTGATCTCGGCGTCGGTCCGGCCGAAGCGGGCCGCGAACTGACGCTTCGTCAAGTACTGGCCGTAGGAGCTCGACCGCGGGTTGCTGACCTTGGCGACGAAGGTGTCGAGCGCCTTGTCGTCTCTGGGGGCCAGGCTGATCGCCACCGATATCCGCTTCCCGGCGGCGACGTTGCCGGTGTGGGTCGCGTTCTGGTTCAGGCCCTTCAGGACATCTCCGGTGATCGCCGCGCGGGTTGAGTGGGGCTGAGCGGTGCCCGCGGCGTAGGCGGCGGGGACGGCGGCGGCGAGCAGGGCCGGCGCGGCGACCAGGCCGAGCAGTTTCAGGCGTGACTTCACTGAGGTCCTCCGGAGAGTGGGGGTGGTGTCCCGGAAGCGGAACGGCTTCACCGTAGGAACATCAGCCCCACCCGCATAAGCGGGGGAACCCTTGCGTCACGTGTTAACTGCGGATGTCGCGTGAACCGCGGATGTCACGTCAACGGCGCGTGTCGAGGCGCCGGGGAATCCGCACCCGGCCGACCTGATTCGTCATCACCGCCTGGGTCGGGGGCTTTACTTGGTCGTCGTCGCCGGAATCCACGGCCGCCCCGGACGCGATGACGGCGACCGCCATCGCATGGGCGAGCGCGGTGCGCGAGCGCACGCCGACCTTGCGGTAGACCCGCGACAGGGCACCTTCCACCGTCTTGACGCTGATGAACAGCTCCGCGGCGACTTCCCGGTTGGTGGCCCCGCCGCCGACCAGTCCGGCGATCCTGGCTTCCGTGGGGGTGAGTTCGGGCCTGCCCGCGCCTGCCTCACCGCTCCGCTCTCCGGCTTCCAGCCGCGCCAGCTCGTCCCTGGCCCGCGTCGCCAGCGGAGCGGCGCCGATCCGTGTCGCGGTCTCCAGGGCCTCGCCGAGGACCGCTCGCGCCGCGTTCCTGCGGCGCGCGCGGCGCTCGACCGCGCCGAGCGCGATCAGGGTGCGCACCAGCTCCACGGGCAGAGGAAGTTGACGCAGGCGGTCCACGGCCGCATGCAGCCGTACCGCCCCCTCCTTCGCCCGGCCGAGTCCCGCCTCACGCAGCCCCTCCGCCCGCTCCAGAGCTGCCAGTACGCTCCCGGGCGCATCGCCGGAGGCACGCGTGCGGGCCTCGCGGATCACAGCCCCGGCCGCGTCCGTCTCGCCCAGGACGACCAGGGCCTCGGCCAAGTCGCCGTACCAGTGCAGCAAGGGCGGGTCGGCGGCGGACATGGCCTCGCCGAGTTCCTTGACGCGTTGCAGCGCCTCGACCGCGGCCGCGGCCCCCCGTGGGTCGCCGACGAGCAATTCGGCCTGCCCGAGCACCGCCAGCGCGCGGAGCAGGAACAACCGGTCGCCGTCCGCCTCCGAGGCCCGTACCGCCTGCTCGGCGAGGTGGCGGGCCTCGTCGGCGGTGCCGCCCGCGGACGCCGCGAGCGCCGCCGCGTACAGCGCCGGAGCCGCCTGTACGCCCGTCTCGGCCATGGCGCGCGAGCAGCGGGCGGCGGTGCGCAGCGCCTCCCGGCAGTGCCCGGAGCGCACCTGAATACGGGTCAGCGACACCAAGGTGGCCATGACCTCCTCGACCCCGGCGAAGTCGCCGATTTCCGCGAGGAGTCCGGCGACCTGGTCCCGGGCCTCGGTCACCTTGTCGGAGTCCAGGGCGAGGATCGCCCGCATCCGGATCAGTCCCCAGCTCTCCGGGCCGGCGCCGGCGCCGCCGACCAGTGTGAGCGCCTCCTCGAGCGCGGCGTCGGCGGCGACGGGTTCCCCCGCCAGGGACCGCACCCGGGCGAGGGTGGCGAGCGCCCCGATCCGGGTGTCCGTGTCGCCCGCCCGGGCCGCATGCCGGGCAGCGCGCCGGGCATGCCGGGCCGCCTCCTCCAACTCCCCGCACAGCAGGCCGCGTACCGCCGCCCAGTGGTGCAGCCAGGCCTCGGCCTCCGGGTCGCCGGCAGCGTCCCGCAGGCCCTCCTCTATCAGTTCATGGGCGCCCTCCAGCGCCTGCCCGGCGTTGCGCAGCATGATCAGCCGGGCCCGCACCCGCTGCCGTGCCGAGCCCGACTCGGCGAGGACGGTCTCGGCCGCCTGCCCCGCCTCCTCCAGTTGTCCGGCGTCGCACGCGTACTCGGCCGCGGTCAGCAGCCGGTCGGCGCGATCCGCGGAGCGGTCGCCGGGGGTGCGTCGGACAGCGAGTTCGGCCAGTTCGAAGGCGGCATCGGGTGCGCCGTGGCGCCGGGCGGACCCGGCCGCGGACATCAGTGTGCGGGCGGTGGTCTCGTCCTCGTGCGGGTGGGCGAGAGCGAGGTGGCGGGCCTGCTCCACGGGCTCGGTGACCGCGCGAGCCAGCAGGGCGTGCACCTGCCGACGGCTGTACTCCGGGGCGTCGGCATAGACAGCGGCCCGGATCAGCGGATGGCGGAAACGTACGGTTCCGTCGGCGTCGGCCGTCGCGACACCGAGTCGTTCGGCCTCCGCGAGGTCCGCGGCGGGGTCATGGAGTCCGGCGGCCCGCAGCAGAGTGAGGCTGGGGCGGGCGGCGGCGCTCGTGACGAGGAGAGTGTGCCGCGTTGCGTCCGGCAGCGTACGCGCCTGCTCCAGCAGCAGGGTACGCAGCCTTCGGGGTACGGGCAGCGCCCGGCCGAAGCCGACGGGCCCTCCGTCGCGCGTGGTGGCCCGCCCCAACTCCAGTGCGTACCACGGGTTCCCGGCAGCGGCGTCCTGGATCGCGCGCAGCACCGCCGGTGGCAGGTCGGCGCCGATGCTGGTGCGCACAAGGTGTGCCACCTCGCCGTCCGCCAGCGGCGGCACGGGAAGTTCGACGGTGCCCGGCGGACAGCAGCGCAGCCGTTCGGGCTGTTCGCCGTCGGCCACCCGCTCGGCGGCCACCATCCGTATGTCGAGGTCCTCGACCCGGCGTAGGGCGAAGGCGAGCACCTCGGCGCTCGGCTCGTCGAGCCACTGGAGTCCGTCGACGACCAGCAGAACGGGGTCGGTGGCGGCGAGTGAACGCAGCACTTCGAGGACGGCGACGCGCACGGCGAGGCGGCTCTGATCGCCGACCGGTTCCCGGCCGCGCAGCAGGGCCTCCCTCAGAGCTGCCCGGGGCGCGGGCGCCAGGGGCTCAAGGAAGCTCTCCGGCACCCGCGAGAACAGGTCGATGAGGCCGACGAACGGGAGCCGGGCGTCCTCCTCCGCGGGCGAGCAGTGCAGCACCGTGCCGGCCGACCGGTCATGCGCGGCCAAGGACGCCATGAGGGCGGCAACGAGCATGGACTTGCCGATCCCCGCGGGACCGTGGAAGAGCACTCCGGGGCGGGCCGTCAACTCGGCCCGGGCGGTGTCGAGCAGTTCGCGGCGCCCGGTCAATGACCGTACTCCCATGGCAGCCGCCCATCCATTGCCCTGGAGGTGGCGCCCACGGTCTTAGCGCACGCCGCGCCCAGTGACCGGCTGCAACCGGCGCCCAGGTCTGAGCCCTCGGCTCGGCGAGTGCAGCAGGTCCCAAGGCATCGCAGCATGTGTTCATGACAACCTTCGCGGATTCGCCTTGTCAAATGACGTCCGCCGCGCCGCCTGTACGCCAGGTACCTGCGGTTGCCATGCCCCTCGTTGCCGCTGCCGCCCGCCCGGCTGGTCGGGCAGGCGAGCGTCACGAGGTGCTCATACGTCATCGGGAGGTCTCGGCCTTGGGGCCTGTTCGGCGGATCAGGTCGCAGGAAACGGGCGTTGCCTCATCGACGCAGATGGGCGTGCCAAGCGCCGAGTCCACTTCTCAGGTGAAGCGTACTGACCTGTATCCGTATGTCCGCGTCCAGGACGACGGCCGTGGGGTCGTCACTCGGGCGGGCGGGGTGCTGCTGGTCGAAACAGTCCGCAAGACCGGCCTGGATCACGCCATAGTGATCACCAGCCGCCTGTACGCCTTACTTGGGGAGGTCTTGTGAGTCTGAGTCCGCGCGAGGTGTTTCTCCGGCTTGTTCATGGGGTCGCCGACGGGAACGTCGACGAGTTGCCTGACCTGTATGGCGAGGTCACCGATGTCCGGCATCCGATGGCGACGCCGGAGTCCGAGCCGTTGACGAGTCGGCGTGCGCTCCAGGGGCACTTCACGGTGCCGCCGGAAGTTCGGGAGTCCTTGCCGAAGAGGCGGGTCGTCGATGTCGTCGTTCACGAGACCGCCGATCCTGAAGTGATCGTCGCCGAGTTCGCCTATGAGTTCACGTTGCCGGACGACTCCATGACCAAGGTGCCCTGCGTCTTCATCATGCGTGTCCGGGACGGTCAGATTGTCGAGTCGCGCGACTACATCGACCCGATCCGTACGTACACGGCACGCGGAGACCTTGACCGTCTCATCGCGTCGTTGCGGAAGGATGTTTCCTGAGGTCCCGGTTTCCGGCTCTCATCAACGAGCCCGTCCGTTGGCATGAGCTTGGGGTGGGGAGATTTAACGCATGAAGAGTGGACCCGGCTGAAGCCGCATCGGCCGAAGTCCGGGCGGCGCGGCAATCCCGCGCCAAGGATCGTGGAAGTGGGACGCTCTGTGACGGCTGGGCAGACTTGTGTCTGCACAGCCGTCATGGCCGGCGTTTTAGCTGATGCGAGCTCCCGTGCCGCTGACACGGACGCGCGGGTCACCCGCGCGCAGCGTCACCGTGAGTTCGCCAGGGCGGCCCAGGTCCTCGCCCTGATGCAGGGTGAGGACGACGTCCTCGGGGACCAGGCCGAGCTCGCGGGCGTACGCCCCGAACGCGGCGGCCGCGGCGCCGGTTGCCGGGTCCTCGACGACGCCGCCGACGGGGAACGGGTCACGGACATGGAAGACGGTGGCCGACTCTCGCCACACCAACTGGACCGTGGTCAGGTCCAAGCGGTGCATCAGGGCTTCGAGGCGCGCGAAGTCGTACGTGAGATCAGCGAGGCGCGCGCGTGTCGCCGCCGCGAGAACGAGATGGCGGGCACCGGCGAACGCGATACGGGGCGGGAAGGTCGGGTCGAGATCGGCGGCAGGCCAGCCGAGCGCGGCGAGCGCCTCCGTGAGGTCGGCGTCGGCGATCTCCTCGATGTGCGGCTCGACACTGGTGAGTGTGGCCCTGACGGTCCCGCCCTCGTCGGCCACCTCCACCGGCACGGCGCCGACGCGCGTCGCGAATACCAGCTCCCCGGGGCCTATCCGCTCGGCGAGCGCGACCGCGGTCGCGATGGTGGCGTGCCCGCAGAACGGCACCTCGGCCTTGGGGCTGAAGTAACGGACGCTGTAAGCCCGTCCCTCCTGGCCGCCGAGGCCCTCCGGGGGCGCGGTCAGGAACGCGGACTCCGAGTATCCGAGGTCGGCGGCGATAGCCAGCATGTCGCTGTCGTCCAGGGCGGTGGCATCCAGAACGACGCCGGCGGGGTTTCCGCCGTCAGGGGCGTTGGAGAAGGCGGTGTATCGCAGTACCTCGGGCCGCGGCGCATTCGTCGTCATGCCTGCGGCAACGCGGGGCCGGCCGCGGCTATTCCTGGACGCGGGGGGCAGGGGCCCCTGCGGCGAGCCGCACATCGATACGGACCCACCCCTCCTTTTCCCGAACCGGGCCTCCGTGCCGACAGATGGTTCATGGGCGTCGCCTCGGGCGGTTGTCCCAGCGGTGGGTGGTCCAGGACTGTCGGATGAGACTACGGACGGTGGTGATCGTGTCGGCGAGGTCGAAGAAGGCGTCGATGACGGTGGTGCGCCGCTCGGCGCGCGTCGTGGGCTCGCCGGACGCCGCCCCGGTGACAGCGGAGCCGCGCTGCCCGAGTTCCTCACCGCCTCCGTGCTGGCCACCCTGGTCGGCGTACAACTCGGCTGGCTGCCGGCGCTCGGCCGGTACGGGCCACGCTGGATGGCGCTGCCCGCGCTCTCCCTCGTCCTGCCCGCCGGGGCGGTACTCGGCCGCATGCTCGACGACCTGCTGCCCAGCGCCTTCGCCGAACCCTGGGCTCTGGCCGCCGCCGCACGCGGGGTGCCCGGCCGGAGCGTCGCGCGCCAGGCCGTCGCTTCTCAGGACGTCTCGCCGCACCGTCAACGCCCTGCCGCCGGTCCTCGTCGCGTTCCTCGTCACGGCGTTGGCGGGGAGCGATTCGGCGGCGCCCGCGCTCGCGGTGGCCCCCGTCGCCTGGGCCCCGCTGGCCGCGCACACGGCCGCTCTGCTCCGACAGGAACGGGCGACCACGCACGTGCTCGCCACCCGCGCCCTGGGCGACGGACCGCTCCAACTCCTGCGTCGCGACCTGCTCCCCGCCGTCGTACCGCAGGTCACCAGGCACGGGCTGCTCCGGCTTCCGGGCATCGCCCTCGCACTGGCCGCCCTCGGCTTCCTCGGCCTCGGCGCCCAGCCCCTGTCCCCCGAAGGGGCCTGCTGCTCGCCGAGAACCAGCCCGGAAAGTCCCTCGACGGCGGACATGGCGCGACCTCCCACCGGTACTACGGCTGTTGATCCTCACCCAACCCGCCTTCAGCGTCGGCTTCTTCGCCGTGCTCCCTTTCCTGGCCGAGCACCGCCGCGATTCGCGGAAGACCTCAGCCGAGCCGGGAACTGAACGGTGTCCGCGTCCGACTCGTAAAGGGGGGCAGGTCTGACCAGGTAGGACGTGGCGGTGGTGCGTATGCGCGGTGAAGGGGAGAGATCCTCTGGCTGCATGGCGGCATCGGGTGGCGTGAGCGTGTCCCTGGCGGTACGGAGTCTGCGCGCGGCCGTGTTCGCCGTGCTGTGTGTGCTGCTCGCCGCCGGGGGACACCTGCTGGCCATGGGCGTGGCGCCACCCGTGTGGGTGCAGAGCGTCGGCGCCGTGCCGGTCTTCGTAGTCGGCTGTCTGCTGGGCGGGCGGGAGCGCTCGCTGGTCGGTATCGGCGGTGGGACGCTCGCGGCCCAAGGAGGGCTGCACCTGGCGTTCGACGCCTGTCGGCCGCATGCCGTGATGGTCATGCACGGGATGCGCATGTCCCATTCGCATCCCCACTCCCACGCGCTGACGCCGCACGCCACCGCCGCCCATGTCGCGGCGGCCCTTGTGCTGACCTGGTGGCTGCGGCGCGGCGAGGCCGCACTGTGGTCGCTGCTGCGGTGGGCGGTGGCGTTCGTGCCGGGCATTGCCGCCTGGTGGCAGGCGATCAGAGGGTTCCGGCGCGTCTCGAACGCACCGGAATCGGGGCGCCGGGCTGCCGACGGGACGTGGACGCTGCGGCGGACGCGGCTGCGGTATGCCGTGCACCGGCGCGGACCGCCGACGCGGACGTCGTACGCGATCTGACCCTCGACCTCCCTTCCCCAGTACGGAGATCCACTCACTCATGTCCACGACACGCACCACCCTGCGCCGTGCCGGCCTCGCCACCGCTCTCGCCGCCGCCGGGGTCCTCGCCGCCGCCGGCGTCGCCTCCGCGCACGTCACCGTCCACCCCGAGAGCTACGCCAAGGGCGCCACCGACGGTGTTCTGACCTTCCGTGTCCCCAACGAGGAGAACACGGCCGGTACCACCAAGGTCCAGGTCTTCCTGCCCACCGACCACCCCGTCCTCGGCGTGCTCGTCACCCCCCAGGACGGCTGGACCGCCAAGGTGACGACCACGAAGCTCAAGACGCCCGTCAAGACCGACGACGGCACCATCACCGAAGCCGTCTCCGAGATCAGCTGGACCGGCGGCAAGATCGGGGCCGGCCAGTACGAGGACTTCAACGTCGCCTTCGGCCAGCTGCCCGACGACACCGACCAGTTGACCTTCAAGACGCTGCAGACGTACTCCGACGGCAAGACCGTTCGCTGGATCGAGGAGGCGTCCGGTGGCGAGGAGCCGGAGAACCCGGCGCCGGTGCTCAAGCTCAAGGCCAAGAGCGCGGAGGACGAGGGCAGCAGCGTCTCGACCGACTCGTCGGCGACCCCGAAAAGTTCCGACAGCTCCAAGTCGACCGCGTCGAGCAGCGATTCGGCGGCTCGCGGGCTCGGCATCGGCGGGTTGATCGTGGGTGTGCTGGGGCTGGCCGCGGCCGTGTTCGCGGTCCTGCGCAGCCGCTCCGCGGGATCCCGGGCCGAGTAGGCCGGTTGCCCTGCCGACGCACATCCGTCGGCAGGGCAGGCCGTCCGTCCGCCGACGTGGCGCACAGGACGGTCCGTCCTCGCGTGACGCGCGCCACATGTCTGCTCCGGAACCCGGCCGGTGGCCGATCCGACCACTGAACCGGTACGGCGCGATCCGACCGACGCCGTCCGACGTGACCTGGAGACGCGGTTGATGGATGAGTCCCGGCAAGCCTCCTCGACCGGCGCGGGTGCGGTCCTGCGGAAGGCGGCGCCCCCGCCCGCACTCTGTGGCTTCCTCCTGCTGCTGGCCCTGATCTTCACGGTGTCCTACGCGGTGGGTGCCGGCGCCGGTCCTGTCGCACCCGGTATGCACGGCAGCGGCACGAGCCGCGACGGCGGCGATGGTGGCGGAGGCGGAGGCGTGGACGACGACATGGGCGACATGCAGGGGGGACACGGCTGATGGGCGCCGAACCGGTGAGCACCCTGGTGACGACCGATCTGACCGTCGGCGGCATGACCTGCGCCGCGTGCGTGACCCGTGTCGAGAAGAAGCTCGGCAAGCTCGACGGAGTGACGGCGAGCGTGAACCTGGCCACCGGGCGGGCTCGCGTGAGCCATCCGACGGAGGTCGGCGTCGGGCAACTCGTGACGACGATCGAAAAGGCCGGTTACACGGCCGCGGTCCCCGAGCCGCCCAAGAAGCAGCCGCGTGAGGTCGGGCGGGAGACCGAGGAAGCGCGGCAGGAGCGCGACCGGCTGCTGGTCACCGCGTTGCTCGCGGTGCCGGTGCTCGTACTGTCGATGGTGCCCGCGCTGCAGTTCCGCAACTGGCAGTGGCTGTGTTTCATGCTGGCCGCGCCGGTCGCGGTATGGAGCGCCCGGCCCTTCCACGTGCGGGCGGTACGAGGGCTGAGGCACTCGGCGGCGACCATGGACACGCTGGTGTCGCTGGGCGTGGTGGCGTCCTTCTCGTGGTCGGCGTACGCGCTCTTCCTCGGGGGCGCCGGCGATCCCGGGATGCGGATGCCGTTCAGCCTCGTTCCCTCCGCCTCGGACGGCGTCGCGCACATCTATCTTGAAGCGGCCGTCGGCGTACCGCTGTTCGTACTGGCGGGGCGGTTCCTGGAGGCGCGGGCCAGGCGTGGCACCGGGGCGGCGCTGCGATCGCTGGCCGAACTCGCCGCCAAGGACGTGTCGGTACGGGACGGAGATTCCGAACGGCTCGTTCCCATTGAGGAGTTGGAGCGCGGTCAGGTCTTCGTCGTACGGCCGGGCGAGCGGGTCGCCACCGACGGACAGGTGGTGGAGGGCAGTTCGGCCGTGGACCTCTCCCTGGTCACCGGGGAGAGCGAGCCGGTCGAGGTCGGGCCGGGCTCGGCCGTGGTCGGCGGGGCCGTCAACGCCGGTGGGCTGCTGCTCGTACGGGCCACGGCGGTCGGTGCCGACACGCAGCTTGCCCGCATCACCCGTCTGGTCACCGAGGCACAGGCCGGCAAGGCGCGTGTCCAGCGGCTGGCCGACTCGGTGGCCGGTGTCTTCGTGCCGGTCGTGCTGGCGCTGGCCGTCACCGCGCTCGGGTTCTGGCTGGGTGCCGGCGCCGATCCACAGGCGGCGGTCACCGCGTGCGTGGCCGTCCTGGTCGTGGCCTGCCCCTGTGCGCTGGGCCTCGCGACCCCGACCGCTCTGATGGCCGCCACCGGCCGCGGTGCCCAGCTGGGCGTCCTTGTCACTGGCCCGCAGGCGCTGGAGGGGCTTCAGCACCTCGACGCCGTCGTCCTCGACAAGACCGGCACGCTCACCACCGGCCACATGAGCGTCGCCCGGGTCACCGCCGTACCGGACGGACTCGGCCGCGACGCGGTACTGCGGCTGGCGGGGGGCGTCGAACAGGGGTCGGAACATCCGCTCGGCCGGGCCGTCTGCGCCTACGCCCGGCGGGAGCTGGGCGAGCAGCGGCTGCCGGACGTGAGCGAGTTCAGTGCCCTGCCGGGGCGGGGGGTGCGCGGCCGGGTCGAGGGGCGGCTGGTCGAACTCCTCGCCCCGGACGACGAGTTGCCCGCCGCGCTCGCGGATGCGCTGCCGGAGGCCGAAGCCGCCGCGCACACGCCCGTACTGGTCCGCGTGGACGGGGTGGCCGAGGCGCTGGTCGAGGTCGGGGACGTCGTACGCCCCGGAAGCTATCGCGCCGTCGACCGGCTGCGGCGGCTCGGCGTGCGGCCCGTGCTCGCCACCGGTGACCGCGAGGCGCCCGCCCGGGCCGTTGCCGAGGCCCTGGGCATCGACCAGGTGCACGCCCGCTGCACGCCAGAGGACAAGGCCGAGTTCGTACGGGAGTTGCAGCAGCAGGGCCGGCGGGTCGCGGTGATCGGCGACGGCGTGAACGACGCCGCCGCGCTGGCCGGCGCCGACCTCGGGATCGCCATGGGCACCGGCACCGACGTGGCCATCGGGGCCGCCGACGTCACCCTCGTACGCGGCGACATCGAGGCCCTCGCGGACGCGGTCCTGCTGGCCCGGCGCACCCTGGGCACCATCCGCGTCAACCTCGTCTGGGCCTTCGGCTACAACCTCGTGACCGTGCCGCTCGCCCTGGTCGGCCTGCTCAACCCCATGCTCGCCGCGGCGACCATGTCCGCCAGCTCGGTACTGGTGGTCGGCAACAGCCTGCGGCTGCGCGGCCGGGGGCCCTCACCCGCCCGGAGGCGTACCCGATGACCGGACAACAGGATTGGCGTCCGACACGCCGCCGGCTCACCGACACCCTGCTCGCCACGCTCGCGCCCGTCGCCGTGTGCGGCCTGGCCCTCGGCGGTCTGAGCATGTGGACCGCGTACGGCAACGCGGGCAGCCCGGCCCGTGTCACGGTCACCGGGGGACAGGTGTACCTGCCCTACGGCGACGCCCGGGACACGGCGGCCTTCTTCCGGATCACCAACAGCGGCGGCTCGGCGGACCGGCTGCTGAAGGTGACGTCGCGCGGGGCCGACGGTGCCGGCATCCTCAGCCGACACAGCATGACCGGCGCTCGCTCCGCCTCCGCGCAGACAGTGGCGTCGGTCGTCGTCCCGGCCGGTGGCAGCCTCGCCATGTCCCCGTACGGCCTTGATGTGACGGTCCCGGCCAAGGCGGGCCGGCAGGCCGGTGATCTCGTCTCGTTCACGTTGCATTTCGAACGCAGCGGGGCTGTGAAGACCCTGGCTGTGGTGGTCCGTCCGGGCCAGGACGGCACATGATCCCTCACCCGTAGAGGTCGGCCCGACCGCCTGTCGAGTTCCGGCGGGGCGCCGTGTCCTGTATCACTCTCTTCAGGGTGAGTGGCGGGCCCGGGTGCTGTGCGTACCCACCCGCGACGAGCGAAGCCCAGATGCGAGGATGAGGCCGTCATGACTGCTGGGTGGGGTGCGCGCACGATGCGGGCCGCGGTGTTCGCCGCCGTCTGCGTGCTGCTCGCCGCCCTCGGTCACGTACTGATGTCGGGCTCCACCGTGCCCTGGTGGACGATGGCCGCCGGGTTCGCCGCCACGACCGGCGTCGGCTGGAGTCTGGCGGGCCGTGAGCGCGGGCTCGCGCTGGTGGTGTCCGCCGCGGTCGTCGCACAGGGGGCGCTCCACTCGGCCTTCTCGTTGGCCCAGTCGGCGGCATCGGGCGCCGGTACGGGCTCCGTGGGGCACGGCATGAGCGGTTGGTCCATGGGCTCCGTGTCCATGGACGCGAGGGACATGGGGTCTTTGGGCTCCATGGGGTCCATGCCCATGGGGCGTTCGGAGCACGCGGGGCACCTCGGTCAGTTGGCTCACGGCATGGGCGGCACGTCGTCGTTCGGCATGCTTGCCGCCCACGCCCTGGCCGCCGTGCTGAGCGGGCTGTGGCTGGCCTATGGCGAGAGGGCCGTGTTCCGCGTGCTGCGGGCCGTCGCGGGATGGCTGGCGGCTCCGCTGCGGCTGTCGCTCGCGCTGCCCGCCCCGCCGCGGGGGGGGCGCCCCCGGGCCCCCCCCCCCCCCCTGTGGGGGGCGCGGGGGGGGGGGGGGGGTTTTTACCCCCCGGGCGGGTTTTGCCCCCCGAGGCCGTTCAGGCCGACGGGGGGGTCTGGGGGCGGCAGCCCCCCAGGGCAGGGA
>NZ_JBHVST010000045.1:0-86039 GCF_042885015.1 Streptomyces sp. NPDC058086
CGCGTCTCCATCGACCTGGGCCGGCTCGGTCCGGACGCGGTCACGGTCGGTGCCGCGATCCTGCCGCTCGCCGACTTCTTCGCGCGCGGCGGCCGACGCGCCGAGCCGGTGAGCGAGGGCCCCTCCCCGGCGTGGCGCACCGCCCTGGAGGAGCGCGCCCCGCACTGACCCGCAGCCGGGGGTTCACGACGTCCGTCTGGTGATCGCTTCCGGCACGACAGCCGCCCTGCCTACCCGCGGCAGGGCAGGGGCCCTTGAGATCGTCCGGAGGACCCCTGCCGTCGCTCCCTTACCGCGTCACTTGGCGGGCTTGTAGAAGGCGTAGGTGGCGGAGTAACGCACGCTGATCTGGTCGGTTCCGGTGCAGGCGGTGGTGGGGGCGACGCCGCCGTGGGTGTCGAGGCGCTGGATGTAGGAGACGCCGGCGAAGACCCCGGTGCCGCGAGTGGCGGTGGACTGCAGGAGAAGCTCGGGGATGGTGCCGGTCTTGGGGGAGTTGGCGATGGCGGTGGCGTTGACCGCGCTGCCGTCCACCGTGGACACCCAGACGGGGCCGCGGGAGTGGAGGGCGACGGGGCGGTGGGAGCGGTCGTTCCCGGCCCACAGGGTGGCGGCGGGTTCCAGCAGTTTCCAGGTGCCGTCGGTGCAGGTGTAGGTCTGGACGCCTTCGGCGGAGAAGACGCCGGTGAGCCGGTTGCCGTCCGGGACCTTCAGCGCGGCGGGAGCGTCGACGCCGGTGCGGCCGGGCTGCGAGGTCGCGGCCTGACCGACCGTCGCGCCGAAGAGCGTGCCGGCGGTCACTGCGGCGAGAGCTGTCGTGGTGAGGACGAGACGTGTGGCGAGCTTCATCGGGTTTTTCTCCAGAACGTTTTCTGAACGAGGTCGAGTGGCACCGCGGCGGCTGGGCGGGCTGTCGGCGGTGCGCACACGGCTACGCCCTGTTCTTCGGCGTTCTTCGGCGTTCTCCGGCCGTGCTGCACCGGGCGACAGCCACGGTGTCCTTGTCGGGATCACCGAGAGTCGTTCCCGCCGATACCGGGATCGTCGACGCGATGACGAGTAGGGAGTATCGCCGTACGGGTTTCGGCTCGACGAGGGCCTATGGGGCACGTGGCCGGGCACGCCGCCGCGTCCTCGGGGCGTTCGACGGGCCGTCGAAGCGGCGGGGAGCGACGGATCACAGCAGCCCTCGACAGGGGCGTCACTGGCTTTCCGTGGTGAGTGGATGCCCAACGGCCGGGCCGGCCGCGGTGTCCATCGGGTTCGTGTTCCGGTTTCGCCACCACGGCACCAGTTGGACGAGGCCGAACATCACCTCGACGCCGAAGAACAGCCAAAGCAGCCGCATGGCACCGTGGGCCAGCGCGTACGCCTGCCACGCCGCGAACAGCGTGCGCGCGATGCCGTCGAGCAGTCCGTGCACCGGCAGCGGCCGGACGATGCGCAGGACGGCCCAGACCACCACGACCGAGCCCATCAGATTCGCGTACAGGGTCTGCACCGGGTCGAGTTCGGGCAGGGCGCCCAGCCCGAGCGCGTTGCCCGACGAGGACAGCGCATCGTGCACCAGCGCGTACGTCCAGGGCGTCGCGAAGCCCGCGGTGACGACGAGGTCGTACCAGGCGCTTGCCCGTACGGCGCGAAGATAGGCGGGGCGTTCGGGGGCGAGGGTCCGGATCACGATGAGGCTCCAACTGGTCTCGGGTCAGCGACGCCTCACGCTAAACAGTGGAGTACGGTCCAAGGTCAAGCCCGCCGTCCGATGGAGGGACATGCGTATCGGAGAGCTCGCCGCGCAGACGGGCATGAGCAGAGACACCATTCGGTTCTACGAGAAGGTCGGCCTCGTCACGGGTCGGCGGCTGGCCAACGGTTATCGCGACTTCCCGCCCGAGGCGGTGCCCTGGTTGCAGTACGTCCGCACCGCGCAGACGCTGGGATTCTCGCTCGCGGAGATCGCTCGGCACGGCGAGGAGTTGCGGGAGGCGCCGGACTCTGCGGAAGCGCTGTCCGTGCTGTTCGAGCAGAAGATCCAGGTCATCGACGCCCGCATGGCCGAACTCGCCACCCTGCGGGCCGAACTCGCCACGCGCGTCGACACCGGGTGCCCGTTGCGGGCCATCGGCCGACCGAGCTGACCACGAGGTCGTGGGCGCGGGCGGCCCGGTAACTGGCCTACCGCGGCCGGGCGTCGCACGCCGCTCCGCCCGGCGGCGCCTTCGGGCATGACCTCGGAGGTAATCGACCCCGCCCCGGCCCTCCGGAACCATGAAGGACGTACCCACTCGTCCCGCCACCGGATTCCGGGAGGTTTCCCATGCCGTACTTCGAGAGCCCCGTCGATGGCACCCGACTGCACTTCGTCGACTATGGACCCGACACCGGACAGGTGATCGTGTTCGTCAACAGCGCATACTTCGGCACGGAGATGTGGGAGTACCAGATGCTGCCGCTCGCCGCGGAGGGCTACCGGTGCGTCGGCTTCGACCGGCGCGGCCACGGCCGGTCCGACGATGTGTGGGGCGGGTTCGACCTCGACAGCCTGGCCGACGACGTCGACGGGCTGCTGCGCCACCTCGACCTGTCCGGGGTGACACTCGTCGGGCACTCCATCGGGACCGCGGAAGTCGTACGTTGTCTGACCCGGCACGGCGTCGAGCGGGTGGCGAGGGTGGCACTCGTCGCGGGCATGGCGCCCGGGGCCGTCCGGTCCGCGGACCATCCGAACGGCATCGACCCGGGCGTCGTCGAGGCCGGCAACGAGGTCTTCCGCCGCGACCGGGCCGCCTTCTTCGTGGACGGGGCCCGCTCGTTCTTCGCCCTCGACCTCCCCGGGAACGAACTCTCCCCGGCCTATGTGCAGTCCATGATCAACCGCTGCCACGGTGCCACCGCGCGCGGCGGGGCGGCGTTGGGAGACCTCGCGGCCACCCTGAACGTCGCCCCCGAGCTGCCCAAGCTCGACCTGCCCGCGCTGGTCGTCCACGGCACCCACGACACGTCGGCGCCGCTGGAGCTGACCGGCCGCCGGGCGGCCGAACTGCTCCCCAACGGCACACTCAAGGTCTACGAGAACGCGGGCCACGGCCTTTTCGCCACGCACGCCGAACGGCTCCTCGCGGATCTGCGGGAGTTCATGGCCCGCGACTGACGTCCCGGGCGCGTCACGCGAACGCGTTCACCCCGGTCAGCTCCGCCGACAGCGTCCACAGCCGCGCGGCCTGCTCGGGGTCGATCGCGTAGTCGCGTACGCCGGTCCGCTCGCCGTCCGCCGGGGCGACCTCGGCGATGTCGCAGTCCTCGCAGTACACCCCGCCCAGGCCGGCCAGCTGGGGTGAGGTCGCGGCCCACACCTGGGTCGCCGCACCCTCCTGGGGCGACTTGAAGGCGGACGGGTGCAACAGGTTGCCGTCCTCGTCGATCCAGCCGCGCTCCACCATCTCCTCCTTGGCGAGGTGGCGCTGCAGCGGGGTGAGGATGCCGCCGGGGTGGAGGGCGAAGGCACGTACGCCGGACTCCCGGCCGAGCCGGTCGAGGTGGACCGCGAACAGGACGTTCGCGGTCTTCGCCTGCCCATACGCCTCCCACTTGTCGTAGCCGGTGCGCCAGTGCACGTCGTCCCAGCGGATCGCCGAGTTGTGGTGACCGCCCGAGGAGACGGAGACGACCCGCGCGCCGCCCGGCTCGATCGCGGGCCACAGACGGTTCACGAGCGCGAAGTGGCCGAGGTGGTTGGTGGCGAACTGGGCCTCCCAGCCGGGACCGACGCGGGTCTCCGGGCAGGCCATGATCCCGGCGTTGTCGATGACGATGTCGATGGTGCGGCCGGAGGCGAGGAAACGCTCGGCGAAGGCGCGGACGCTGTCGAGGTCGCCGAGGTCGAGCTCGTCCACCTCGACCCCGTCGATGCCCTCGACCGCCTCCCGGGCCACGTCCGGGCGGCGCGCCGGAACGACGACGTGGGCGCCCGCCTTGGTGAGCGCGCGGGTGGTCTCCAGGCCGAGCCCCGAGTACCCGCCGGTGACGATCGCGAGCTTCCCGGTCAGGTCGATCCCCTGGAGGACGTCGTCGGCGGTGCTGTGGGCGCCGAAGCCCGAGCCGATCTTGTGCTGTGCAGTGGTCATGTTTCGACGCTACGGATTAGAGAGCACTCGAAGTCAAGCGGAGGCCGCCGCCCACGGCGGGGGCCGGGCCCGGCGCCGGGCCCGGCGCCAGGCATGGAAAGGCCCCGACCGGACGGGGGAATCTCGGTCGGGGCCGTCTGTGGTGGGCACGGATGGCGGTCGCCTCTCGGCGAAAGGCTCCACAGGGCTTCAGCCGAACGATCGTCCTTGTGGGCAAAAGGTGAGACCCGGGGACACTGTCCCATCCGCACCCACGGTTGGTTTAACGGGGAACTATCGATGGGTGTTCCCGCGTGACCAGGGAAGGTGCGGTGATCTGCGTCACCCGGAGGGGGCAAGAGGGGCGGACGATTCTCGGGTCGCCGTACGACTCACGTCTCGGTTCGCCGTACGTCTTCACGCGTCCGGGGGCTCGGGCGCGGGTTTGTTCTCAGAGCCAAGCCTACTCCCGTCAGGTGCTGGTTACACGGGTCGGCGCCGTCCGCGACCGGGTCCAGGCCAGCAGCTCGTCCTCGCTCCAGGTGGTGATCACGCGCCCGGCGGGCACCCCGCACTCCTCTGCCCGCGCGCAGCCGTGGATCTGCCAGTCGAGCTGGCCGGGGGCGTGCGCGTCGGTGTCGATCGAGAAGAGCACGCCCGCGTCGAGCGCCCGGCGCAGCAGTCGGCGCGGTGGGTCGAGCCGTTCCGGGCGGCAGTTGATCTCCACGGCGGTACCCGACTCCGCGCAGGCGGCGAACACCGCGTCCGCGTCGAACTCCGACTCGGGCCGCCGCCGCTCGGTGAGCAGCCGGCCCGTGCAGTGCCCGAGCACGTCCGCGAGCGGATTGCGTACGGCGGTGACCATACGGCGGGTCATCGACCTGGCGTCCATGCGCAGCTTGGAGTGCGCCGACACCACCACGACGTCCAGCAGCTCAAGCAACTCCGGCTCCTGGTCGAGCGATCCGTCGTCGAGGATGTCGCACTCGATGCCGGTGAGCAGCCGGAAGGGGGCCCACCGGCGGTTGAGCTCCGCCACCACCGCCAACTGCTCACGCAGCCGCTCCGGGGACAGGCCCCGCGCCACGGTCAGCCGCGGCGAGTGGTCCGTGAGCACCGCCCACTCGTGCCCGAGGCGCGCGGCGGTCCGGCCCATCTTCTCGATCGGACTGCCGCCGTCCGACCAGTCGGAGTGCAGATGGCAGTCGCCGCGCAGCAGCGCCCGCAGCCGTTCGCCGCCCTCGGCGAGGGGGCCCGCGGCCTCCTGTTCCAGTGTCTCGAGATAGCCGGGCAGCCGACCGGCCACCGCCTCGCGCACGACCTGTGCCGTCTTCGGCCCGATGCCCTTCAGTGACTCCAGGGTTCCGGCTGCGACGCGCCTGTCGACCTCCCCGGCGGGCAGCGCGGCCAGCACGGCCTCCGCGGTGCGGAAGGCCCGTACGCGATAGGTGGGGGCCTGGGTGCGCTCCAGCAGGAACGCGATCCGGTCCAGGGCCTCGACGGGATCCATCGGCACCACCTTCCGTGAGCTCCCCACCCCTTTCAAGCCCTTCAAGCCTTGCCCAGCCGCCGTCGGCCCGCACGGCGGAGTGTCGCTCACCTCGGCCCGCTCGCGGGAATGGATCTACGCTCTAGGCATGACCGAAATCTCGAGCCCTCGCATCTCCTACCCGCGGGTCATCGTGCTCGGGGTGCAGCCGTGCGACCCGCCGTTTCGGATCGTGGAGATCGACGGGGAAATGGTCGGCGAGGCGAAGTCGATCACCGATGTCCTGACGTTCGCCGGCTCCCAGGGGATCCATATCCACGATCTCGACGACCCGGACGTGGTGCGCTGGGTGGGCGGCGACAAGTTCACCTGGGCGCCGCGCTAGGTCCTGTCCGGCGGATCAGGGCGCGGCGCCGGACGGCTGGATCGAGAGGCGGGAGCGCGCGGACCTCGGGGTTCGCGCCGGTGTGAGCTGCCGCGGGAGGAATGACCCCGCACCCCAGGAAAGATCACCAAAGGGCGGGAACCCGGCATGGGCCGATTCCCGCGAGGGCACGGTTGATCTTGCCGGGTGATCGCGACCGCCCCGGCGCCCCCTCTTCCCTCCGGGAGTCGTCATGCCCCGTGGCTTCGCCGTGCCCGCCGCCGCCCTCCTCGCCTCGACCGGTCTGCTTGCCTCGACCGCCCTGCTCGCCGCCGTACCGGCGAGCGCGGCGACGCACGGCGCGTCGCGGGCCGCGGACGTGTGCTTCTGGACCGCCGCCGGACAGCACGGCTCGTCGTGGTGCTACACCCCACCGGGCTATACGGACGTCCCGGAGTTCCTGCACGACAAGGCCGCCTCCTTCAGGTCCAACGCCGACACCGCCGTGTACGCCATCGACTGGGGCCGCGGCACCTGCTACGCCCGGCTGATCCGGGCGCACGACCTGGCCGACAACTGGCCCTGGGGCGCCCGGCTCGACGGCGTCGCCGACACCATGATGGGCTGCGAGGTCGGCTGACCCGTGCGACTCCTTCGCGCGCTCGCCGCCGCCGCGCTCGCGGTACTGGCGTTGACGGGGTGCTCCACGGCGACGGCACAGCGGGCCGTGCCCCCGCTGCCCAGAACCGAGCGCGACCGCGACGACCTCATCGACACCGCCCAGCAGGTGCTCGTCGACCGCTGTCTGGCCCGGCAGGGACTGACCCTCCAGAATGCCTCGGCCCCGCAGGACCGCAGCGCCGCGGCCCCGCAGGACCGCCGACTGCAGGGCGCACTCTTCGGCCGCGGCCGCCCCGAGCTCTCCGTCACCCTCGCCACCGGCTACACCGTCACCGCCCACACGGACGGCTGCCTGGCAGCCGCCGAGCGCGATCTCTACGGCGACCAGCGGCTCTGGTTCCATACCCGGGTCGTGGTGAACAACCTGCGGGCCGAGGCTCAGCAGCGCATGAAGCGCGACCCCGACTACCGCGCCGCGACCGCCCGCTGGACCCGCTGCGTCACCCCGGCGCACGGGCCCCGCCCCGGCCGCCCCGACCCCGCCGTCTCCACGCGCTGCGCACGCGAGAGCGGCCTCACCCGGCTGCGGGCGCGGCTGGAACCGGCCCTGCTGGCCCGGGTCCGCGCCGAGCGGCACGGACAACTGACCACCTACCGGCAGTTGCGCACCCGCGCACTGCGCCGCGCGGCGGATCTGTACGCCGAGCGGACCGTGCAGATAACCCTGAAGAAAGGCAGTGACCCTTCGTGATCACCCAGCGTCTCGCCCTCTCCGCCGCCGCGGCCCTGCTCGCCCTCACCGGTGGCCTCGCCCTGGCCACCCCCTCCGGCGCGGCCGACTGCCCCAGCGGCAACTTCTGCGTCTGGGAGAACGCCAACTTCGACGGCCAGCGCGCCAACTGGTCGGGGGACGACGGGTGGTGGGAGAGCTGGATCGCCGACACCGACTCCTCCTGGGCCAATCACGGCATCTCGGGCCCCGGCGTCAAGGACCACGTGAAGGTCTACGAGGACGCCTGGCAGGGCGGCGCCATGACGATCTGTCTCGGACCGGGGGAGGAGGTCGGCCACAACGCCGTGGCGAACGACCGCGGTGACTCGCACACCTGGTCCATGGGCTGCTGAGAGGCCGACCCCAGCTGATCGACCCCAGCTGATCGACCGCAGCTGATCGACCGGGCCGATCAACGCCGTCCGCCCGCGGTGGGGGGCCGCGGGCGGACAGTCATGCCATGCGCTCCCTCACGCCTTCGGGACCTCGCGCCGATCGCGCCGGCCCCGCCGACGGCGCTTGGGATGCACCGCGCGGCCGATCCGCCGTCCCAGCAGCAGATAACCCACCAGCGCTCCGGACGTGTTCAGGATGACATCGTCGATGTCGAAGGCGCGCCCGGTGATCAGCGTGCCCTGGACCAACTCGACCAGCAGCATCACCACCGCGGTGAGCAGCAGAACGCGCAGGATCCCCCGAGCCTTCGGAATCAGCACGGGCACCAGCACGCCGAACGGCACACCGAGCAGGACGTTCCCGCCGATCTGCTTCACGGCGTCGCGCAGGGCCGGCTGGTCGAGATACGCCCGAAGGGAACTGCCGGGGTGCAGATTGGTGTGGATCAGCGCCTTCGACGCCGGTGACGGTTCCAGCGTCAGGCGGGCCAGCGCGACCGCGAACGCCACCATGGCCACGAAGGCCAGCAGCATCACGAGCAGCCGCACGGGCAGTGGGAGCGCCTTTCGCTCCTGTGCGGGTACCGATGACCGTCGACCGGATTTCGCTGTACCGGTGGTGCGCAGGGTGCTCAAGAGTGACGCCGTACGGACCATTCGATTCTCCCGGTTTCAACTGCTCTCCAGGTAAGGGCGGTTACCCGCAAAGCGTCCTTCGATGCCGAAAGCCCCGCGCGACGGAAGGAGGGGGTCATGAAAGGGGGTCCCGCGGGCACTCGGGGGCAGGGGCGCCCGGCGGGATCCTGGCGCTGTTCGTCGCCGCGCGGGTGTTCTTCGGACTCGGGCCGAAGCCGGACCACCGGCACCGGCGAGGAACCCGAGACCCGTGGGGCACGCCGTGCGGGAGGCGGGGCCCGGCGGGGCGACGACCGCGCCCCACTGGACCCTCGCCGGAGTGCAGCCCGGCTCAGGCGCCGTAGCTCACGCTCACCTCCTTGAAGCCGAGGGAGCGCAGCAGGCCGTCGAGCATGCCGGTGGTGTTCTCCTCGGCCCGCTTGGTGAGCTCGCTGTCCTTCGCCGCCTCGCCGATGTGCTTGACCGCGAGCTTCTGCACGGCCTGCTCGCTGTCCGGGTTGTCGGAGAAGAAGTCGCCGAGCCGGTCCAGCAGCCCACGCTGTTTGGAGACGGCGTACGAACGGTCGGTGTCGAGTGCGGGCTTGCCGAGGAACGCGTGCGGCAGCCGCAGCGTGGCCGTGGTGCGGTCGGAGTCGACCGTCACGTCCTTCTTGGCGAGCGAACCGAGGTCGACGTACGCCTCGACCGTGCCGGCCCCCACGTACAGCGTGCGGGTGCCGCGGATCGCGTCGGGCAGGTACTTGGCATCCTTCTCCAGGTCCACCACCACCTGGAAGTTGCCCGAGGCGGCGTCGTAACGGCTCATGTCCTGGATCGACTTGAGGAGGGCTGGTCCGGAGCGGTCGTGCGTCTGGGTGCCGAACAGGTCGCGCAGCCCCGGCAGAACGGCCAGTCGCAGCCCGGCGAACAGCACCACGAGCACCAGCACGACGGCAGTGATCACCTTGGCCCACGCGGGCATGCGACTGGGCAGGCGTTTGATGGACGTCGTCATTCGACAGTCCTCCTTCCTGCTCACCGAATGCCCCCCAAATCGCCTACTAGGCCGCCCTGTTGGCGGATCGACGTCGCGGAAGGGGAGCGCGGGCGGGGGCGCGTCCACTCCGGGGGCACCGGCCACCGCACTTCGCCGTACGCCGAAGGAGCGCCGCGTCGACCCGCTGTACCGCGTCTGTCGCACTACATGCGGTGGTCCCCCGACGGGCGGGACCACCAGACCCCTTCCCCGTGGGTGAGCCCCGGGAGCCGCAGTTCGACCTCCCGCACATGCCGGGCCGGCAGCTCGCCGGTGACGAGCCAGGAGGTCCGGCCGCCGGTCGTCTCCCCGAACTGTGCGCCGTGCGCGGCGAGCCGGGCCGTGACCGGGGCCAGCGCGTCGAGCGGGAGCTCCACCTCGAAGGCGTGGTACGGCTCGTACACCCGCGTCCCCGCCCGCTCCAGCGCGCGCCGCAGCACGACCGGGGTGAGGCCGCGGAAGTCGGCGGCCGTGCTGAGCGGCGCGGCGAATCCGGAACGCACGAGCGTGACCCTGTAGTCCGTGACCGGCCGGCCGCGCGGACCGGAGAGCAGGGTCGCGTGGACCGTGTCCTCGATTGCCTGGTGGAAGGCCCGCGGCAGGGCGCCGAGCTCGGTCTCGTACGTGAAGACGCCGCCGGAGCCGTGCGGTCCGGGCTCGATCCGCAGCCCGACCGTGGCCCAGAATCCGATGTGCCCGTGCCGCTGGATCTCCTCGCAGGCCTCGCCGGTGCCGTCCGGCCGTTCCAGGAACCGCACCCGGCTCGGTTCGAAGTCCGCCTCGATGCCGAAGTCCTGGGCGAGCGTGGCCGCGAGGACCTCCTTCTGCACCTCGCCGTAGAGGAGCAGCGCGGTGCTGCCGGACGTGGCGGGCCTGGCGTGCATCAGCGGGTCCTGGTCGGCCAGCGCGAGGAGGGCCGAGCGCAGCGGGGCCGCCTGGCCGGGGTGCCGAGCCCGGACGAGGGTCTCCAGGGTCGGCGCCGCGAACTGCGGCGCACGGGCCGTGACCTCACCGAGACGGTCGCCGACGCGGATGCCGCCGATGCCCCGGAGCGCGGCGATGTTGCCCGCGGTCAAGGTGGCCGCCCCCGGCTGCCCCACGACCTCAAGTTCCCGGGCCCTGCCGGGGACCCGAGTGGTGCGCCCGTCGGCCTCGCGCCGGGTGAACGCAAGTCGCTGACGACGCGTCACTTCACCGTCGTACAGCCGCAGATACGCCGTGCGCTCGCCGCCGGGTCCGGGGCGCACGGCGAAGACCGTGCCCCGTGGCTCGGCGCGGTCGGGGGCCGTCGGGCGCGGGACGAGCCGGCTCAGCCCCTCGACCAGCTCGGCGACCCCCTGCCCGCCCAGGGCGGACCCGAAGAAGACCGGGTGGAGGGAGCCGTCGGCGGTGCGCGCGCCAAGCGCGGCCTCCAGGACGTCCGGGGTCGGCGGAGGGCCGTCCACGACCGCGGCGAGGACGCCCGTGTCCACCTCCGCGAGCGTGCCGGCCGCCGTCTCGTCCAGCGGACGCGGGACGACTCGGGCATGCGCGGTGCCGAGGCCACGCACACCGGCGAGCGGGACGACGTACGGCGTGAGGCGGCGCCGGATGTCGTCGAGGAGCCCCTCCTCCCGCGCACCCGCCCGGTCGATCTTGTTGACGAAGATCAGGGTGGGCAGCCCGAGCCTTCGCAGGGTCTTCATCAGGACGCGCGTCTGTGCCTGCACGCCCTCCACGGCGGACAGGAGCAGCACGGCGCCGTCCAGGACCTCCAGGGCGCGCTCGACCTCGGCGATGAAGTCGGCGTGCCCGGGGGTGTCGATGAGATTGATCTGGACGTCGCCGACGGTGAAGGCGGCGACGGCCGAGCGGATGGTGATCCCGCGCCGGCGCTCGATCTCCCCGTCGTCGGTGCGGGTGTCACCGGCGTCGACGCTGCCGAGCCGGTCGATGGCGCCGGCGTCGAAGAGCAGCCGCTCGGTGAGGCTGGTCTTACCCGCGTCGACGTGGGCCAGAATGCCGATGTTCAAGGTGTCCATGCGTGGTCGAGTCCTCGGGAACAGTCGTCCGGTGGGGGCGCTGAGAAGTTCCGAGGAATCGGCGCACGTCGTTCTCCCGTGGGTGAGGGGCGCTGGCGGGACCATCCTGGCGCATGCCCCGTGACCGTCCGCAACCGAATTTCCCCCGGTGGGGGTACCCGGCCGGGGCCCAGTAGCATGAGGCACGCATCCCGGGTCGATCATGCCGATCGCGGCGCACCCGGATCGATCTTGCGAGGAGCGGTCGTGCGTGACATCGCCGTGTTCAGCGGTAGTGCCCATCCCGAGCTGGCGGCAGAGGTCTGCGCCCATCTCGGCGTGCCCCTCAGCCCGACCCGGGTCAGCCGGTTCGCCAACGACTGCCTGGAGGTCCAGCTCCAGGCCAACTGTCGCGAGCGCGATGTGTTCCTCGTGCAGCCGCTGGTCACTCCCGTGCAGGAGCACCTCGTCGAACTGCTGATGATGTGCGACGCGGCGCGCGGTGCCTCCGCCGGGCGGATCACCGTGGTCATGCCACATTATTCGTACGCCCGTTCGGACAAGAAGGACATGCCTCGGATCTCCATGGGCGGGCGGCTGGTCGCCGACCTGCTGGTGGCGGCCGGGGCCAGCCGCGTCCTCGCGATGACGCTGCACTCCCCGCAGGTCCACGGGTTCTTCTCGGTGCCGGTCGACCATCTGCACGCCCTGCGGGAGCTCGCCGCGCACTTCCGCGGTCACGATCTGTCGCGTACGACGGTCGTGTCGCCGGACCTGGGCAACGCCAAGGAGGCCGCGGCCTTCGCGCGGCTGATCGGCGCCCAGGTGGCCGCCGGTGCCAAGCAGCGGTTCGCCGACGACCGGGTGAGCATCAGCTCCGTCATCGGTGAGATCACCGGGCGCGATGTCATCGTGCTGGACGACGAGATCGCCAAGGGCAGTACGGTCCTCGAACTCCTTGAGCGGCTGCGGGAGTTGGGGCCGCGCTCCATCCGGGTCGCCTGCACCCACGGGCTGTTCGCGGCGGGTGCCCTCAAGCGGCTGAGCGAGCAGGAGGACATCCTGGAGATCGTGTGCACCAACACCGTGCCGGTCCCGGACGAGGAGCACACCGAGAAGCTGCGGATCCTGTCCATCGCCCCGGCGCTCGCCGAGGCCGTGCGGCGCATTCACAACGGTGAGTCCGTCAGCGCCCTGTTCGACGCGCCCCCGAGCGAATAAACAGGAAGAGCGACACTTCCTGACATCGTTCGGCGTTCGGCCTGACACAGTGCTCGACACCTCGCTCGGCCCCCGGCCAGGAAGCGGCGCAGCAACGCTCGGCGTCACCCAGGCGATCAGGAGGGCTCGCAGTGGCGAAGGCGAAGTTCGAGCGGACCAAGCCGCATGTCAACATCGGCACCATCGGGCACATCGACCACGGGAAGACGACACTCACGGCGGCCGTGACGAAGGTTCTGCACGACCGGTTTCCCGACCTGAACCCCTTCACGCCGTTCGACCAGATCGACAAGGCGCCCGAGGAACGCCAGCGCGGCATCACCATCTCGATCGCCCATGTCGAGTACCAGACGGAAGCCCGGCACTACGCGCACGTCGACTGTCCCGGCCACGCCGACTACATCAAGAACATGATCACCGGGGCCGCGCAGATGGACGGCGCGATCCTGGTCGTCGCGGCGACGGACGGGCCGATGCCCCAGACCAAGGAGCATGTGCTGCTCGCCCGGCAGGTCGGCGTCCCGTACATCGTCGTCGCCCTCAACAAGACCGACATGGTCGACGACGAGGAGATCCTGGAACTCGTCGAGCTGGAGGTGCGTGAGCTGCTCACGGAGTACGAGTTCCCCGGCGACGACGTCCCGGTCGTCCAGGTCTCGGCGCTCAAGGCGCTGGAGGGCGACCCGAAGTGGAGTGCCTCCGTTCTCGAACTGCTCGCGGCCGTCGACGAGTTCGTGCCCGAGCCGGTCCGGGACGTCGACCGGCCCTTCCTCATGCCGATCGAGGACGTCTTCACCATCACGGGCCGCGGCACGGTCGTCACCGGCCGGATCGAGCGCGGGGTGCTGAAGGTCCACAACGAGGTCGAGATCATCGGAATCCACGAGCAGAAGACGAAGACCACCGTCACGGGCATCGAGATGTTCCGCAAACTCCTCGACGAGGGACGGGCTGGGGAGAACGTCGGACTGCTGCTGCGCGGGGTCAGGCGCGACGACGTGGAACGGGGCCAGGTCGTGATCAGGCCGGGTTCGGTCACCCCGCACACGCAGTTCGAGGCGCGGGCGTACATCCTGTCGAAGGACGAGGGCGGACGGCACACGCCCTTCTTCGACAACTACCGGCCGCAGTTCTACTTCCGTACGACGGACGTGACGGGTGTCGTGACCCTTCCCAGGGGCACGGAGATGGTCATGCCGGGTGACAACACCACCATGAACGTGCAGCTCATCCAGCCCATCGCCATGGAGGAAGGCCTGAAGTTCGCCATCCGGGAGGGCGGCAGGACGGTCGGGGCGGGGCAGGTCACCAAGATCCTGAAGTGAGCGAGGGGGAGCCGGGCGAGGTCGCACCGTGCGGTCGGCAGGGGTCATAACGTGCCCGACGTGGCCTCCGGCTGGCCCAGCGCCGCGTCCAGCGACGCCGAGGGCGGCAGGAGCTGGGCCAGGCCGGTCACCTTGAGGACGCGCAGCGTCAGCGGCCGGGTGCAGACCAGGTGCAGCCGGCCGCCCCGGTCGAGAACGCGGCTCCTGGCGCGGTAGAGCAGGCGCAGCCCGGAGCAGTCGAAGAAGTCCACGGGCCGCAGGTCGATCACGATCTGCGGCTCCGGGTGCCCCGTCAGGGCGTCCAGGTACGGCGTGATCTCCAGTGCCGCGAGGATGTCGATCTCCCCGTGGAACTCCAGCACCGTGTGACCCCGGTCCCGGCGGACGCGCAGATGTCGGGTGGGCGGTGCGGGGTCGTGCGTCACGGCGACATCGCCTCCAACCGGCTGCTGACCCACTTCTGGTGGCAGGGCCCGCAAAACCGTTCCCTGCTCTGCAAGTTACCCTCGTTGGAGTGAATTGCAGCATGTTCGATTGACATATGTCTGCCATTTGCATGGCGAGTCGTACCCCCGGTCGGCCGCGCGGATCACGACAGCGCGTGCCACGCCTTGGACAGTGCCTGGCGGAACTGATCCGTCTGGTGCGCGCTGAGGTCGCGCACCATGCGTTCCTCCAGCTCACGCACTTCGTCGGTGAACCGCGCCAGCAGTGCGCGCCCCTCGTCGGTGAGCAGGATCAGCAGCTCGCGCCGGTTGCGTGGATTGCGCTCGCGGCGGATCAGTCCGCGGTTCTCCAGTGAGCGCACCAGGTCGGCCATCGACTGTGCGGTCACGAAGGAGTCCCGCGCGAGCTGCGCCGCCGAGAGGCCGTCGTGTCGTTCCAGCACGGTGAGTGACGTGTACTGCAGTGCGGTGATCCCCGCCGGCTTCACCAGTTCGTCGAGGTGGGAGCGCACGACGAGCTCCACCTGCTTGACCATGTAGAGCAGGGACGGAGGTGCCTTCGTTACCTGGGTGCCGACCATGGGTTCAGCCTAAGGCATTGACAGGAAACCTGTCCGTAATGAGACTGCGAACCAACAGGAATCCTGTTGGTTGAAATCTTGGCGATCAAGGCTGAGGAGTGGGCAATGACGACCACCTTGGGGAGCGGGCCCGGGCGACTGTTCATCGGCGGACAGTGGCGCGAGGCGGCCGACGGAGCGCGTACGGACGTGATCGACCCGTCCACCGGCCAGGTGGTCACGACGGTCGCAGAGGCGGGTGCGGCGGACGTGGACGCCGCCGTACGCGCCGCACGGGAGGCCTTCGACCACGGCCCCTGGGCCCGCCTGAGCGGACGGGAGCGGGGCAGGGTGCTGCACCGCGTCTCGGAGTTGATCCGCGAGAACGCCGACGAGCTCGCCGCTCTGGAGAGCCTCGACGTCGGAAAGCCCATCTCCCTGTGCCGCCCCGTCGACGTGCTCACGGCGGCCGACGAGTACGAGTACTGCGCCGCGCTCGCCCAGACCCTGGACGGCGCCACCCGCGACACCCCGCTGGGCGCCTTCGCCTACACGCGCCGGGGACCGCTCGGCGTGGTCGCCGCGATCACGCCCTTCAACTTCCCGCTGATCCTCTCCAGTTCGAAGCTCGCCCCGGCCCTCGCGGCCGGCAACACCGTGGTGCACAAGCCCGCCGACGAGACCCCGCTCAGCGCCCTGTACATGGCCCGCCTGCTCCAGGAGGCCGGGGTCCCGGACGGGGTGGTGAACGTCGTCACCGGCAGCGGACCGGTCGCCGGCGAGGCCCTGCTGCGCAACCCCGGCATCGACAAGCTCGCCTTCACCGGTTCGACCGCCGTCGGCCGGCACGCCGCGAGCGTCGCGGGCGAGGCGCTCAAGCCGGTCACCATGGAACTGGGCGGCAACGCGGCCCACCTGGTCTTCGAGGACGCCGACCTGGAGAAGGCGGTCGGCGCGGTCATCAAGGGATTCGTCTTCAACACCGGGCAGTTCTGCATGGGCGGCCCGCGGCTGCTGGTGGCACGCTCGGTGTACAGCACCCTGGTGAACATCCTCGCCGACGCCGTCCCCGGCGTCCCGGTCGGTGACCCCCGCGCCCCCGAGACCGTCGTCGGTCCGATGGCGGGGGAGAGGCACCTCCGGAAGGTTGAGGAGTACGTCGAACTGGCCCGCAAGGAGGGTGCCCGCGTCGTCTGCGGCGGCGAGCGGCTCGACCTCGACGGCGGCTACTACTACAAGCCCACGGTCCTCGCGGGCCTGCCGAACGACTCCCGCGTGATCCAGGAGGAGATCTTCGGCCCGGTCCTCACCGTCCAGCCCTTCGACACCGAGGACGAGGCCGTCGGACTGGCCAACTCCACCCCGTACGGCCTGGCTTCGGGCATCCAGACCACCGACCTCACCCGCGCGCACCGAGTCGCCGACCGGCTCCAGGCGGGCATCGTCTGGATCAACGACTGGGCGATGCTCGACCCCGCGGTCCCCTTCGGCGGGGTCAAGGACTCCGGCTTCGGCCGGGAGTACGGGCCCGAGGCCCTCGCCGCCTACACCAAGGTCAAGTCCGTCGTCGTCTCGCTCGACTGAGCCGCGCACCATCAAGAAGAAGGAGTTCGTGCGATGTCCATCACCACCCGCGCGGCCGTGGTCGAGTCCTCAGGCGCGCCGTTCACGCTCGCCGATGTCGAACTCGACGAGCCCGGCTCCGGCGAAGTCCTCGTCCGTATGGTGGCGACCGGCCTGTGCCACACCGACCTCGGTGTGGCGAGCGGCGGTCTGCCCTTCCCCCTGCCCGGCGTCCTCGGCCACGAGGGAGCGGGCGTCGTCGAGGCCGTCGGACCGGACGTCACCGGCGTCGCCCCCGGCGACCATGCCGTCCTGTCCTTCACCTCCTGCGGCGGCTGCCACAACTGCCGTGACGGGCACCCCGCCTACTGCGCCACCTGGCTGCCGCTGAACCTCATCGGCGGCCGGCGTGCCGACGGCACCAGCACGATCAGCCGTGCCGGGGCGCCGCTCGGCGGCCACTTCTTCGGGCAGTCGTCCTTCGCCGAGCGTGCTCTGGTCGACGAGCGCAGCCTGGTGAAGGTCGACCCCGATGTGCCGCTGGAGTCCGTCGCCCCCCTGGGCTGCGGGGTGCAGACCGGGGTCGGGGCGGTCTGGAACGTGCTGAAGCCCGGGCTCGGCGACACCCTCGTCGTGCTCGGCGCCGGAGCGGTCGGCCTGTCCGCGGTGATGGCCGCCGCCCTGACCCCTGCCACGAAAATCATCGCCGTCGACCGGGTCGCCGAACGCCTCACCCTGGCCAAGGAGTTGGGCGCAACCCACACGATCGACGCGGGCGAGGCCGATCTCGGCGAGGCCGTCGCGCTGCTGACGGAGGGTCATGGCGCCGACGGTGTCGTCGAGACCACCGGCAGCGTCGCCGTACTGCGCCAGGGCGCCGACGCGCTCGCGGCGCGCGGGACCCTGGTCGTGGTCGGCGCCCCGCCCTTCGGCGCCGAAGTCGCCCTGGACGTCAACGGGTTGATCCCCGGGAAGCGGATCGTCGGCCTCACCCTGGGAGACAGCGAGACCCAGACCTTCATCCCCGCGCTGGTCCGGCTCGTGAAGGAGGGGCGGTTCCCGCTGCACCGCCTGATCAGCCACTATCCGTTCGCGGACATCGAGCAGGCGGTGCGGGACATGAAGGCGGGCAAGACGATCAAGCCCGTACTGACCTTCTAGTCGACAACCCGTACTTGTCTTCTAGTCGACAACCTGCACGTGTCTTCTAGTCGACCGTGAGCACCAGCTTGCCCGTGGTCCGGCCGGTGTCGCCGAGCGTGTGTGCCTCGGCGGCATCGGCCAGCGGGAACGCCCCGGCGATCGTCGCGCGCAGCTTGCCCGCGTCGACGAGGTCCGCGACCGCCCGCATGCCCGCGTGGTCGGCCTCCACCAGCATCCGCGCGGCCCGCACACCGAGCGCCGCGGCTTCCTTGTAGAGCTCCTCCGGCCCCATCGGCAGGATCGATACCACGATCCCGCCCTCGCGCAGCACACGCAGCGAACGGAAGGTGTTCTCCCCGCCGATCGTGTCCAGGACGACATCGACGGCCTGGACCGCCTCGGTGAATTCGGTCTCCCGGTAGTCGATCAACTCGTCGGCGCCGAGGCCGCGCAGGAACTCGTGCTTGCCCGCGCTCGCCGTGCCGATCACATACGCGCCGCGCGCCTTGGCGATCTGTACGGCCACATGCCCGACGCCGCCTGCCGCGGCGTGGATCAGCACCCGCTGCCCCGGCCGCAGGTCGGCCGTGTCGACCAGCGCCTGCCAGGCGGTCAGCGAGACCAGCGGCAGGGCGCCCGCCTCCGTGTGGTCGATCCCGGTCGGCTTCGGCGCGAAGGAGCGGGCGGGCGCGGTCACGTACTCGGCGTGCGAGCCGTGCCCGAACGGGTAGGGCAGCATGCCGAAGACCTCGTCGCCGGGCTCGTACAGGGTGACGCCGACCCCGACGGCCTCCACCACTCCGGAGACGTCCCAGCCCAGGACGAAGGGCGGCTGCCCCAGGAACCCGCCCGTCGCCCGGTGCTTCCAATCGGTCGGGTTGACCCCGGCCGCCCGCACCCGTACCAGTACCTCGCTCGGCCCGGGCGTCGGCCGATCGATCTCCACTTCCTTGAGGACCTCGGGCCCGCCGAGGACGTCCTGACTGATCGCGCGCATCGTGTTCGCAGTGCTCATGAACCCAGCGTGCCGGGCCGGCGTGCTCCGCGAAATGGCAAGATTGCCAACCTTCGATAAGATCGTGCCATGAGCCGAGTGAAGCGTGTGGAGCGCGTGGCCGTCCTGGCACTGGACGGCGTCTACCCCTTCGAGCTGGGCATCCCCAGCCGGATCTTCGGCGCCGCGGACGGCCGCTACGAGGTCCTGACCTGCACCGTCGACGGTCGCCCGGTGCGCTGCAACGCGGACTTCTCGGTCACCGTCGAGCACGGCCCCGAGGTGCTGGGCACGGCGGACACGGTGGTGATCCCCGCCATCGACCCGGCCGCCGTGACCGCGGAGCTCTCCGCCGAGGTCACCGCCGCGCTCGCGCTCATCCGCCCGGGCACCCGTATCGTCTCCATCTGCACGGGCGCGTTCGTGCTGGCGGCGGCCGGTCTCCTACAGGGGCGGCGGGCGACCACGCACTGGCAGCTGGCCGACGAGTTCCGGCGCCTGTTCCCGGGGGTGCTCCTGGACGCGGACGTGCTCTTCGTGGACGACGGCACGATCCTCACCTCCGCCGGTGCCGCCTCCGGCGTCGACGTCTGTCTGCACATCCTGCGCAACGACCACGGCAGTGAGCTGGCCAACAAGGTGGCCCGGCGCTGTGTCGTGCCGCCCTGGCGCGACGGCGGTCAGGCCCAGTACATCGAGCAGCCCGTTCCCGATGCCGCGGCGACCAGCACGGCGGCGACCCGTGGGTGGGCCCTCGCCCGACTGGGTGATCCACTGACCCTGGCCGATCTCGCCGGGCACGCCCGCATGAGCCTGCGTACCTTCGCGCGCCGCTTCAACGACGAGGTGGGTATGAGCCCCGGCCGCTGGCTCATCCAGCAGCGCGTCGTCCGGGCCCGCCATCTGCTGGAGTCCAGCGACCTCTCGGTGGACCAGATCGCCGGCGAGGTCGGCTTCGCGACGGGCACCTCGCTCCGCCAGCACCTGCACGCGGCGATCGGCGTCTCGCCGGGGGCCTACCGGCGCACGTTCCAGGCGGCTCGCTGAGCGACGGACGGGCGCCTTCCCTCGTACGATCGCTCACCATCCCTCGCACGAGCGCTCACCGTCCCCCGTACGAACGATCACGGTCCCTCGTGCGTCGGAGGAGGGACAGCGGGCGTTCGTCGAACAGGGGGCGGGGATGCGCAGAGGGATCATGGCGGCGGTGGCGCTGGTGGGACTGGCGGCGGTGGGGTGCGACGACGGGGTGCGCGAGGACCTCGTCGTGACCGGTACGCCCCCGGCAACGCCGTACGCCGGGCGGCTGGACCTGCCGTTCAGGGAGAGCGCAGACGGCAGTGCCCGAGAATTCGAGGAGAGCTCGGGCGCGGCCGGCCGGGCGTTGGAGTGCGACGGCGCGATCTACTCGGGCGGTGGGGGCGACGGGTGGGCCGAGCGTGACGGCAGCTCGACGCCGGAGGAGGGCCTGAACGCGTACTTCGACATGGACCAGCCCGAACTGCCCGATCACGGCTACCGGGTGGAGCGCAGGGCGGCGGACCGCGTCCTGTTCTCGTACGACGTCGACGGCAGGACCAAGATCGCCGTTGTCGTCGCCAAGGACCAGCCGCACCGCCCCGGTTGGGGCCCGGAGACCAACGCCTCCTGCGACCCGGCCGAACTCCCCGCGAGTTTTACGGACAACAGGTTCGAGATCTGGACCGACCGGGACGGCCGTCGCCTGCCCACCACGACGGTGAGCAGCTCGACGGGGCCGGAGCACTGCGACTGGGAGAGCGTCCACTTCCTCGCGTTGGGCGGGCGCAAGGACGTCAGGCAATACGCCCGCGATCCGCACGGGGTGCTCGGGAGCGACCTGCTCACCGCGGCGTACAAGGGGGAGGTCCGTATGCCCGCAGTCGCGCACGACACCGGATACCGCTTCCATGACTGGGCGCTCTGGCTGACGGACGACAAGGCCACGGCGTACGTACGCACGAACCACGGGGTGGAGGCATGGCCCGCCACGAAGGAGCAGGTGGCCTGCCGGTGAGACTTCAGCGGCTCATGTGCAGGGCGACCAGCAACTGCCAGACCTGGTCGGCGACTGCCTCCGGGGTGCCCTCCAGCAGTCCGTGCAGCCAGTCGGCGAGGACCCCCGCGAACGTGGCGGCGACCGCGGAGGCCACCAGCGGGGCGTCCGCGGCGCCCGCGAGGGTGCGCTCGGCCAGGCTGCGGGCGCGCAGGTCGCGATGGAGGACGTGCCCGAGCGGGCCGCCCCCGCCCGGGCTGAGCAGTGCGCGGTAGAGGCCGGCGTGCGGGGCGAGGTCGGCGAAGAACGCGAGCAGGGCCGGCGGCGCGGACACCGGGTCGGGCCGCCCGCGCCACGCGTGCAGCGCCTCCACGGCCTCCCGTACGACATCGGCGCAGGCGTCGACGGCCAGTGCCTCCAGGTCGGCGTAGTGCACGTAGAAGGTGGCCCGGCCGACCCCGGCTCGCCGCACCAGCGCGGCGACGCCGACCTCCTCCAGCGGATGCTCGGCGCACTCCGCGAGGAGCGCCCGGCGCAGCTTCTCGCGGGTGCGGGCGGCCCGCGGGTCCTCGGGCGTCACCGCGCGAGCAGGACGGCGGCCAGGGCGAGCGCGCCGGGCAGGGCCTGCGCGAAGAGGATGCGGCGGTTGGCGGTGACCGCCCCGTACACCCCGGCGACCACGACACACACCAGGAAGAAGACCTGGACGCGGAACCCGGTCGGATCGGCGGCGATCAGCCCCCACACCAGACCCGCCGCGAGAAACCCGTTGTAGAGCCCCTGGTTGGCGGCCATCGGCGCGGTTGCCCGGGCCATCTCCGGGTCGAAGCCGTGCAGGCCGCGCCCCGGCTTCTTCTCCCACAGGAACATCTCCATCACGAGTATGTACGCGTGCAGCGCGGCCACCAGGCCCACCAGCACGTTCGCGACCGTCTCCATCGTCAGCAAGCTCCCTCGTAAGCGGTTGTCCATGGCGTCCCTGGACAGATGTTTCCTGGACAGGTGTCCACTATAGCTGGACGACTGTCCAAGAAGTGAGGGGGCGCCTCAGGTTGCACCTCCGTACGGCGCCCACCGCGCACTCCGCAGAGCGTGACCGTCACCGGGCTCCGGCGGCCCGCCGCAACGTCAGCGCCCGCAGCGCGAGCTGCATCTCGAACTGGGCCGTCGGATCGTGGAGCCGCTCGCCGAACAACTCGTCCAGCTGCCGCATCCGATAGCGCACCGTCTGCGGGTGCACGGCGAGCCGCACCGCCACCTCACTCGCGTTGTGGCCGCTCTGCAGCCAGGTCAGCAGCGTCTCGGCGAGCCGCTCCCGCTGAGGCGAGCGGATCCGGTCCAGCGGGCTCAGCCGGCGTTCGGCCATCGCGTCCACCAACGCCTCGTCACGGAAAAGCAGGAGAGTGGCCAGGTGCTCCTGGCAGTGCACCATCTCCGTGTCGGGCAGGATTCCCCGCCGCACCAGCTCCAGCGCCTCGGTCGCCCAGCGCAGCGACCGGGCGCCCTCGTGCAGCGCCACCGTCGGCCCCATCGCCGTACGTAACCCGTGCAGCGCCCCGGAGACCGCCCGCGCCCGCCCCGGCCCCTCCGGATCCGGCACGACGAGGATCGCCGGCTGGACGTCGAACCGGGTGAGGAACTCCGGCGGCACGATGGGCCGGGCCGCCGCCGCGGGCCGCGGCCCGCGGTCGATCGCGACCACCGCCAGCGCCCGCGGCACCGGCCATCCCGCGGTGTGCGCGAGCTCGCTGATCGCCTCGGCCGACGCCGGCGGATCGGCGGTGAGCAGATCGAGGAGCCGGGCCCGCCGCTGCTGCAACTCGCCCGCCCGGTGCAGCCGTGCCTCCGTGTAGCCCGCGGTCGTCGCGGCGGCCATCTCGTCCAGGTGCAGGAACAGCGCCTCGCCGAACGCGGCCAGCACATTGCGCGGCAGCAGTTCGGCGTCGACCAGCGCGTTGATCCGACGCCACGTCACCCGCGCGCCGAGCCGCAGCGCGGACTGGAACGAGTCGAGACTGCGCCCCTCGTCCGCCTCGCCCCGCCCGATGCGCCGGTAGGTCTCCTTCACCGGCTCCCAGTCGGTGTCCGGCTGCGCCATCCGCTCCAGGAACCCCTGCAGAGCGTGCTCGACACCCCGCTGCACGACCTGCATGTACGTGTCGTCCGTCGGGCGCGCGTACTCCGGGATCTCGGTCTTGATCGCCCGTACGACCTCTTCCCTGATGTCGGTGAAGAACGGTCTGAGATGGTGGTGCAGGCCCGAAGGGATCGCCTTGAAGGGGCCGTTGGGCTCGTCGCCGGTCTCCTGGGCGTCTGCCGCGTCCGCCGCGGCGTCTGCCACAGCGCCGTCCGTCGCGTCGACCGCCCTGCGACCCGCGTCCTCGCTCTCCGAGGCGCGGAATCCGGTCATCGCTGCGGCTCCCTTCTGCGGGCGCGGGCGGGGGTTCGGAGACGATACCGGCAAGTAAGGAGCCGCGCCCCATCAACGGCGGACAGACGTGGGTGTGTGGATTGTCACTTGGCGACAACGGGGACTCGGTGGCGCGGACGGCCGACGGCCCGGAGCCCCGTGACTTCGCCCCGGGCGCCGAATCGAGGACCGGTCTTTGTCAGCCCACTGACAGAAGACGGGTGACGAACTGTCAACGCGTCGTCTAACCCGACCGGCACCCCTCGGCGGACGCTGGGCCCGTCCCCTGCTCGATCACCCCACCGGACAACAGCCCCACCGCCCCCACGAGTTGGAGCCGACCCATGACCCCCGCCCGGCCGCCCGCCGATGCCCCACTGACGGACCACCTGCGGCACTGGGCCCGCCTCCGCCCGCAGCAACGGGCCTTCAGTCACGTCGACTTCCCCGACGCCGCGTCCCCGGGACAGCACCGCACGCTCGGCTGGCGGGCCCTGGACGCCCGCGCCCGCGCCGTCGCCGACCGGCTGGTGACCCTCGCCGCACCCGGCGACCGGGCCGCCCTGGTCATGCCCCAAGGACTCGACTACGTGGCGGCCTTCCTCGGCTGCCTCTACGCACGCGTGATCGCCGTACCGCTCTTCAGCCCCCGGCTCCCCGGTCACGCGGGCGGACTGGCGGCCGTCCTCGCCGACTGCGAACCCGGCTGCCTGCTCACCGACTCGACCACCGTCACCGCGGTCGACGCCTTTGTCCTGGACCACGCGCTGCCCGCCGTACCGGTCGTCCCCGTCGACCGGCTCCCCCTCCAGCGCTTCGCCTTCGACGAGGTCGAGTCCGCGCCGGTCCCCGAGGACATCGCCTATCTCCAGTACACCTCGGGCTCCACCCGGGACCCCGCCGGTGTGATGATCAGCCACGCCAACGTCGTCGCCAACGCCCGCCAGGCCATCGACGCCTTCGCGGGCGACCTCGACGACCCCGGCGCCACCACGACCGTCGGCTGGCTGCCCCTCTTCCACGACATGGGCCTGGTCCTCAGCGTGGCCGCGCCCGTCGTCGGCGGCTTCCCCTCCGTCCTGATGGACCCGGTGGCCTTCCTGGAGAACCCCGCGCGCTGGCTGCGCCTGCTGGGCGCGTACGACGGCACGATCAGCGCCGCCCCCAACTTCGCGTACGACTACTGCGTGGCCCGCACCGACCCCGCGGTGGCCGAAGAGCTGCGCCTCGACCGCGTACGCGCCCTGATCAACGGCAGCGAGCCGGTGCGGCCGGGCACCATCGACCGCTTCCGTGCCGCCTTCGCACCCGCGGGCCTCGACCCGGCGGCGCACTGTCCCGCGTACGGACTCGCCGAGGCCACCGTGTTCGTGGCGGCGGACGTGCCCACGGCGGAGCCCACGACGGTGGCGTGCGACGCGGGCGCGCTCGCCGAGGGGCGGATCGAGAGCGCACAGGACCCGGCGGACACGGCGGCCGTGCTCGTGTCCTGCGGCGCGCCCGTCGGCCAGGAGGTGCGCATCGTCGACGCCGAGGGCGCCACGCTGCCTGAGGGGCGGGTCGGCGAGATCGAGCTGCGCGGGCCCAACATCGGGCGCGGCTACTGGAAGCGCGCCGATCGGACCCTGCGTGACCCCGAGGGCTGGCTGCGCACGGGCGACTACGGCGCCCTGCACGACGGACGGCTGCTGGTCACCGGCCGCCTCAAGGACGTGATCATCGTGGACGGACGCAACCACTATCCCCAGGACGTCGAGGAGACCGTCCAGAGCGCCGTGGACCTCGTCCGCCGCGACCGGCTGGCCGCCTTCGGCGTGACCCGCGCCGACGACACGGGTGAGGAACTCGTCGTGGTCGCCGAGCACCCCCGCGAGATCGACCCCACCGAGGAAGAGACCCGCGCGGGAGAACGCGACGTACGCGCCGCGGTCTCCGCCCGCCATGGGCTGCGGCTCGCCGCGCTGCTGCTCGTCCCGCCCGGCTCCGTGCCCCGCACCAGCAGTGGCAAGGTGGCCCGAGCGGCCTGCCGGGCCCGCTTCCTCGACGGCGGGTTCGAGCCCCGGTGAGCCCCACGCGTACGGAGATCCGCGGGGTGATCGTCGGGCGGCTGCGCGCCTGGTACGCGCTGGATCCGCGCGAGATCGCCGACGACCGCCCGCTGGCCGAACTGGGCCTCACCTCCCGGGACGCGGTGGCGCTGACCTCACTCCTCGGCGACCTGACCGGACGGCGGCTGCCCGACACGCTGTTGTGGGAGACGGGCACGATCGACGCGCTGGTCGATCGGCTGACCAGACCCCGGCCCGAGGTCGCGCCCGACGCGCGGGATCCGAGACCGACCGCCCCACCCGTCGCCGTCGTCGGCCTCGGCTGCCGCTTCCCCGGCGGCGCCGACACCCCGGACGCGTACTGGCGACTTCTCACCGAGGGCCGGGACGCGGTCGGCACCGTCCCCGCCGGCCGCTGGGAACCCGCCCCGCCCGCGGACGTCACGCGGCACGGCGCCTTCCTCGACGACATCGCGGGCTTCGACGCGGAGTTCTTCGGCATCGGCGCCCACGAGGCCGCCGCCATGGACCCCCAGCACCGCATGCTCCTGGAGGTCACCCGGGACGCCCTCGACCACGCCGCCCTGCCCGCGGGGGAACTCGCCGGCACCCGCACCGGGGTGTTCGTCGGCATCAGCGGCAATGAGTACGCGCACCTCACGGCCGCCGACCCCGACGCCTGGACGGCCACGGGAGCCGCGTCGGGCGTCGCGGCGGGCCGGCTGTCCTACACCCTGGACCTGCGCGGCCCGAGCCTGGCCATCGACACCGCCTGCTCCTCCTCGCTGGTCGCGGTCCACCACGCGGTACGGAGCCTGCTGACGGGGGAGTGCGACGCCGCGCTCGCCGCCGGGGTGAACCTGCTGCTGACGCCCGCCGTCACACTCGGCCTCCAGCGGGCGGGCGCGCTCGCGCCGGACGGCCGCTGCAAGGCCTTCGACGCCGCCGCCGACGGGGTCGTCCGCGGCGAGGGCTGCGGAGTCGTCGTACTGAAACGGCTGACGGACGCGGAGCGCGACGGCGACCGTGTTCTCGCCGTCATCACCTCGACGGCGGTCAACTCCGACGGCCGCTCCAACGGCCTGACGGCACCCAACGGCGAGGCCCAGCACGCGCTGCTCGCCGAGGCGCACCGCGATCCCGCCACCGTGGACCACGTCGAGGCGCACGGCACCGGAACCGCCCTCGGCGACCCGATCGAGGCGAGCGCCCTCGGCGCGGTGTTCGGCGCGGGGCGCGACCCGGACCGGCCCCTGCTCATCGGCTCGGCCAAGACCAACCTCGGACACCTGGAGGCCGCCGCCGGAATCGCCGGCCTGATCAAGACCGTCCTGGCCCTCCACCACGGCGAGATCCCAGCCCAGTTGCACTTCACCCGCCCCGGCCCGCACGCCGACCTCGACGCACTCGGCCTGCGCGTCGTCACCTCCGCCGAACCCTGGCCGCGCTACTCCGGGACGGCCACCGCGGGCGTCTCCGCCTTCGGATTCGGCGGCACCAACGCGCATGTCGTCCTCACCGAACACCGTGCGAGCGCCCGGCCCCAGAGCCCGGGGGAGCGCCCCGCGCTGCTGCTGCTCGACGGCCCGACCGGGGAGCGGGTCCGCTCGTACGCCGGTGAGCTCGCCGACTGGCTCCACACCGCGCCCCGCGTGCGCGACAGCGACCTCGCCCGCACCCTCGCGGGCCGCACGGGACGCGGCCGCCACCGCGCGGCCGTCGTGACCCGGGACCGGTCCCAGACCGTGCACGCCCTGCGACGTCTGGCTGCGGGCGGATCGTCCCCGCACCTGGTCACCGGCGAGGGCACACCCGACGGCCCCGGACCCGTGTGGGTGTTCTCCGGCTATGGCTCCCAGTGGCCCGGCATGGGACGCCGACTGCTCACCGCGGAACCGGTGTTCGCCGACGCCGTGGAGCGCCTCGAACCCCTGCTGCGCTGGCATGCGGGCGTCTCCCTGAGCGCGAGCCTGCGGCCCGACGCGGATCTGTCCTCGCCCGCCGTCGCCATGCCCGTCCTGTACGGCATTCAGCTCGCCCTCGCCGAACTGTGGTCCTCCTACGGTCTGCAACCGGCCGCCGTGATCGGCCACTCCCTCGGGGAGATCGCCGCGGCCGTCGTCTCGGGCGCGATCGACTCCGTCGCGGGTGCCCGGATCGTGGCCGCACGGTCCCGGCTCCTCGCGGGACTGACGGGCGGCGCGATGGCGGTGGTCGACCGCGCCGAGGGCGACCTGCGGACGCCGGCCCGGGACCTGCCCACCGTCCGGGTCGCCGTGCACGCCTCGCCGGTGCAGAGTGTGGTGACGGGATCCGCGGCGGAGGTGGCGGAGCTGGTGGCCAGGGTGCGGGCGGACGGCGGGTTCGCGCGGTTCCTGGACATGTCGGGCGCCGGGCACTCACCCGAAGTCGAGCCGCTGCTGTGCGAGTTCGCGGCGGAACTGGGTGTGGTGCAGTCGACGGACCCCTGCTGCCGCCGCTACTCCACCGTGCTCGACGACCCCCGGGACACCGCCGCCTGTGACACCGCGTACTGGGTGGCCAACCTGCGTCGGCCCGTCCGGTTCCTGCACGCCGTGCGTGCGGCCGCCGAGGACGGGCACCGCGTCTTCGTCGAAGTCGCCCCGCACGCCACGCAGTCGCACCCGCTGACCGACACCCTTCCCGAGGGTTCCCTCGTCGTCCCGACCCTGCGACGGAACACCGACGACGCTCTGACCTTCCGTACCTCGCTCGCCACGCTTCTCGTGCACGGCGTCCGGGTCGACGGGCTGCGCGAACGGTTCGACGGGCGGATCGTGGACGTACCGTCACCGCGCTGGCAGCACCGCCGATTCTGGTTCGGTTAGGCGCCCGCACCAGCGACCGCGCGGGCCACGGCCGTGCCAGCGGCGCCGGACGAGGGCCCCATGGAGCGACTTCGCCGCTGTGTCGCGGGAGTCATGGGGTACGGCCCCGACCGGATCGACCCCGATGTGCCGCTGACCGACCTCGGCCTCGACTCGCTGACGGCCGCGCGGATCAGGGGCGTGGTGGAGCGGGAGTTCGGCGTCGTGGTCGAGCCAGGGACGCTGCTGAGACAGGGGGCACTGCGGGCGGTGGCCGACCTGCTGGGCGCGGGCGAGACACCCCCGTCGAGCCCGCCCCGGGAACCGGCGCGGCACCCCGCCGATCCGTTGTCCCTGCGCGTCCTCTCCGCCACCGGCACCCCGCTGTTACTCGCCCATGCCGCCGGGGGCTCCTCCGCCGTCTACACCCGGCCGGCCGAACGCCTCGGCGGACAGCGCCCGTTGTACGGGTTCGACCGGCAGGAGGACCCCGACGACGTGCCGGGACGGGCGGCGGAGTTCGCGCGGTGGATTCGTCGCGCTCTCCCCAGCAGCCCCTGGATCGTGGGTGGTTGGTCGTACGGCGGTGTCCTCGCGCAGGAGGCGGCGCGGCTGATCCCCGTACGGCACCGTCTCCGCTCTCGTCCTGCTCGACTCGGTGCTGCCGCTGCCCGCCCCACCTGGTCTCACCCGAGCCGACGTGGCGCGCCGCCGCTTCGAGGACTTCGCCGCCCATGTGGAACGCACCCACGGCAGCCTGTTCGTCCTGCCGTACGACGAACTCGCCGCCCTGGACGACCGCGCGCGCGGATCGACCTCGTGCTGAAAGTGCTCGGCGAGTCCGTGTCATTGGGCGAGTCGACGCCACCTCACCGCTGATCCCGATGCTGGGTCGGCGTCCCGACTGCGCGTCCCAGGACGGCGAGCCGCACCGCAGGCTGCGCGGCGCCGTCACCGACAACCTGGGGACCGTCTCGGGGCGCGGCATCCGGCGCCATGTCACGCACTTCGCGCACCGGCGGATCGACGCGTTCGCCGACGCGGGCAGCGCCGACGCGGGCAGCGCCGACCTGGTGGCCGACTACGCCGAGTACCTTCCGATGCTGGTCCTGACCAGGCTGTTCGGGCTCCCGGCGGACGAGGGGCGCAATCTGGCCGAGTCCTGCGCCCAGGTTGTCAAGGGCGGCGAGGAAGCCCTCGCCCACGACGACCGGATCCTGCGGATCCTCGCGGAACTCGCCGAGCGCAAGCGCGCCGAGCCCGGCCCCGACTTCACCACCGGGCTGATCGGACACCCCGCGGACCTGGACGAGGAGGAGATCCTCAGCCATCTGCGCCTGGTACTGATCATCGCGCACACCACGACCAGTAATCTGCCGGCCCGGGTGCTTGAGTTGGTCCTCACCGGCACCTCGTGGCTCGCGGGCCTGGTGAGCGGACAACTCGACATCTCCGCCGTGGTCGGGGAAGTGATGTGGAACGCCCCACCGCTCGCCGTCCTCCCGGGGCGTTTCGCCGCCGGTGACCTCGAACTCGCCGGCCACCCCGTCAAGGAGGGCGACCTGCTGGTGCTCGGGCTCGGCGCGGGCAACCTCGATCCGGAGATCCGGCCCGACCCCGGCGTCTGCGTGCAGGGCAACCAGTCGCACCTCGCGTTCAGCGGCGGCGCGCACGAGTGCCCGGGGCAGAACATCGGCCACGCCGTAATCGAGACGGCCGTGGACGTCCTGCTGCACCGGCTGCCGGACCTGCGCCTCGCGGTGCCGGCCGACGCGCTCACCTCGACCGCCTCCACCTGGGAGACCCGACTCGACGCCCTGCCGGTCGAGTTCGCGGCACGAACCGCGAACGTCCGACCGATCCCTCTCCGCCCCGGCCGGCATCCCGGCCGGGGCGGAGAACGGCCTGCCGCAAGGGGAGTCAGGCCCCCGGCGCCGTGTGGACGCGCTCACCCCCCACATAGGTCAGGGCGACCTTCGCGGACGCGATCTCCTCCGGCGGACCGGCGTACGGGTCGCGGTCCAGCACCACGAGATCGGCCAGCGCCCCGGCCCGTATGCTCCCGGTCTCGTCGAGATGGTTGGCGTACGCCGATCCGGCCGTGTACGCCATGAGGGCAGCCGTCAGGTCGATGCGCTCGGCGGGCAGGAACACCGGCCCGGTCCCGTCCGGAGCCACCCGGTTGACCGCGACATGGATGCCCTGGAGCGGGTCGGCGCTGCTGACCGGCCAGTCGCTGCCCCCGGCGAGCCTCGCCCCGGACCGCAGCAGCGCCCCGAACGGGTACTGCCAGGAGGCCCGTTCGGGCCCGAGGAAGGGCAGGGTCAGCTCGTCCATCTGCGGTTCGTGCGCGGCCCACAGGGGCTGGATGTTGGCCGTGGCACCGAGACGCGCGAAGCGGGGTACGTCGTCGGGGTGCACCACCTGGAGATGGGCTAGGTGTGGACGCGTGTCGCTTCGCCCGTTGGCCCTCCGCGCCGCCTCCACGGCGTCCAGTGCGTCGCGCACGGCCCGGTCGCCCAGCGCGTGGAAGTGACACTGGAAGCCGAGCGCGTCCAACTCGGTGACATATGACGGCAGTTGAGCCGGATCGATGAAACTCTTCCCTCGATTGGCGGTGGCGCAGCCGCACCGGTCCAGATAGGGGTCGAGCAGCGCGGCCGTGCCGTTCTCGGCGACCCCGTCCAGCATCAGCTTGACGCTGGTGGCGCGGAACCGGCCGTGGCTCAACGCGGCCCGCCGTTCGGCGAGTTCGGATATCTGCTCGGCCCCGCGCTCCCGGTCCCACCACAGCGCGCCGACGACACGTGCGGTCAGCGAACCGTCGCGGGCCGCCGTCAGATAGGCGTCCGACGGGTCGTCCATCCCCACGAACGCGCCGACCAGCGCGTCCTGCCAGGCGGTGATGCCGAGCGCGTGCAGCTCCCGCTGGGCGTGCAGCAGCGCGGCGAGCCGGTCCGCGGCGGTGGCCTGGGGGGTGTGCCGGCCGACGTACTGCATGGCCCCTTCCTGGAGCATCCCGTTCGGCTCGCCCGAGGCGTCCCGCTCGAACCGTCCGTCGGCCGGGTCGGGCGTGTCCCGGGTGACGCCCGCGAGCTCCAGGGCGCGGCTGTTGACCCAGGCGCCGTGGTGATCCCGGTTCGGCAGGTACACCGGCCGGTCCGGTACGACCGCGTCCAGCAGTTCCTTGGTCGGCGTACCGCCGGCGAAGGCCTCCATGGACCAGCCGCCGCCCGTGATCCACTCCCGTTCCGGGTGCGCGTCGGCGTAGGCCCGTACGGCGGCGAGGGTCTCCTCGGCGGTCTTCGCCCCCGTGAGGTCGCACTGACTGAGCTCCAGCCCCGCCGGGACCGGGTGGACGTGGGCGTCCTGGAAGCCCGGCAGGAGCAGTCGTCCAGCCAGGTCGACCACCTCCGTCCTCGGGCCGATCAGGTCGTGGACCTCGGAGTTTCCGACGGCGGTGATCCGGTCGCCGGTGACGGCGACGGCTGTCGCGCCGCGGCCTTCGGGACCCCCGGGACCTTCGTGGCCCTCGGGGGTGAGGACCGGGCCGCCGGTGAAGAGGAGATCGGCGTGCATGTGCTTCTTTCCCTGGTTGGATTCAGTTGGATGTGGCCAGCAATTGGGGCGCGTCGGCGTCGGTGCCGTGTCCCGTACGGAAGTAGGGGGACTTGCGGACCCACTTCGCCCACGCGGCGGCCAGGAAACCGGAGGCGATCATCAGGGCGGGGGTGAGCAGAAGGAACCAGCCGTTGTCCGCGCTGACTTCGAAGTGGTCGGTGGAGGTGTAGAAGGACCAGGCGAGATAGCCGCCGAGCGTGAGCAGGGCCGCCGCGCTCAAGGAGGGCAGGACCACGGCCCGTATCCCCTGTCGCCAGTCCTCCCGCAGCAGGCCCCGGAAGCGGGCGGCGGCCGCTAGGGCGGTGAGCGCGTAGGACAGCGCGACCACGATCCCGACCGCGTTCACCGTCGCCATGATCATGTCGGCGAGACGGGGAATCACCAGGGCGAGGGCGGCGACCGCCGTCGCCAGCGCGCCGATCAGCAGCGTTCCGGTCGCCGGAGTCCCGTACCGCGCGCTGACCTTGGACCACACCGGTCCGAGCGTACGGTCCCGGCTCATCGCGAACATCCCGCGAGCCGTCGGGATCACCCCGGCCTGCAGCGAGGCGACAGCCGAGAACATCAGGGCCACCAGGGGCAGCGCGGCCAGCGGCTGGGAGGCGAGCCGGTCTCCGAAGAACGCCAGCCCTTGCGCGCCGTGCCCGGCCAACTCCTGCTCGGACAACACGCGTTGGAAGGCGACCGAGCCGAGGAGGAACAGCCCCAGCATGGTGACCAGTGTGATGAGCCCGGCCCGTGAGGCGTCGCGCGGGTCACGCACCTCCTCGTTCACGGTGAACGCCGCCTCGAAGCCCCAGTAGCAGAACACCGACAGCAGCAGCCCCTGTGCCAGCGCCGACGCCGAGGGAATCGCGAACGGGTCGAACCAGCTGAGCCGGAACGGGTGCGGACCGGTGACGATGCCGTAGCCGCAGAAGCCCAGCAGCACGACGTACTCGAAGACGAGCAGCCCGCTCTGCAGCCGGGCCGCGGTCTTGACCCCGGTGACCGCGGTGAGGGTGACGGCGACGAGGACCACGATGCCCACCGCGGTCGTCTGGGCGGTGGAACCCGGATCCAGCACCAGCCCCGCCACCCTGTGCAGCCCGGCCTCACCCGCCAGTTGGAGCATCGCCGAGCCGGTCACGGCCGTGGTGTACGCGAGGAACGCCACCGTGGCCACGATGTTCACCCAGCCGACGAGGAAGCCGAGCCAGGGGGTGAGTGAACGCCCCACCCACACATAGCCGTTGCCCGCGTTCGGCTCGACCCGGTTCAGCCGGCTGTAGGCACCCGCGATCCCGAGGATCGGCAGGAAGGCCAGCAGCATGATGGCGGGCAGATGCAGCCCGACCACGCCGGCCGTCACCCCCAGCCCGATGCCGATGCTGGTGGTCGCCGCCGTGCTGGAGGCGGCGATGGCGACGCCGTCCACGACGCCGAGCGACTTGCGCAGGGACGGGGGGTCCTCACCGTAGGGCTGCTGCGTCATGGCCTGCTCCGATCGCACCCAGGGGGCCTGATTCCGGCCCGATGACCGGAAATGAAACTGCCCGAGGCCTTAACAGGTCAACGCCGTTGACATAAGGTGCCCGCACCGGAGGCGCAGAGCCCGTGCCGTGCGGCACCGGAGGCAGAGCCTGTGCGACACCGGAGGGAGAGTCCATGACGTCCATGAACGACCGGGTCGTCCCGCCCGCCGCCCGGCGGCGCAGGCGCCCCACCAAGACCGGAGTCGTGCTCTCCGAGGAGCTGATCGTCGAGACCGCGCTGCGGCTGCTCAAGGAGCACGGCGCCGACGCCCTCACCGTCCGCCGCCTCGGCCTCGCCCTCGGCGCCGACCCGACCGCCCTGTACCGGTACTTCCGCGACACCGACGACCTGCTCCTCGCCATCGCCGACGAACTCATCGGCCGCACCCTGCGCACCTGGCGCCCCACCGGCGACTGGCGCGCCGACCTGCGGGATCTCGGCCTGCGGATGCACGCCGGGGCGCTGTCGCATCCGCAGGCCGCGGTGCTCAGCTCCTACCGCGTCACCGGCCGGGTCCACGAGATCGAGGCCGTCGAAACCATCCTCGGCGTGCTGCGCGGAGCCGGTTTCCCGGACCCGGACGCGGTGCGCATCTACCATGCCTTCGTCGACCAGTCCCTGGCCTTCGCCGCCCTCGACGCGGCGAGCCTGGCGCTTCCGCGTGCCGCGCGCGACGCGGAGGCCGGCGTGTGGCGGGCGACGTACGCCCGGCTGCCCGCCGACACACACCCGCACATCGCGGCGACCGCCCGCCACCTGCTGGTGGACATGCGCCGCAGCGCCTATCCGGCGGCGCTGGACATGCTGCTGACCGCGGCGGCGGCCTGCCTCGAAGAGGTCGCCGGTCACGCCGATCCTTCCCGCGCCCGAGTAGAAGATCAGGAGACCGCCCGCCCATGAACCCGCCCGCCCGCTCCCCGAAGCAACGCAAACACGACACCCTCCACCGGCTGGAGAACGACGTCGACTGCTGGGTGTCCACGGCCGACGGCGCCGGGGAGACGCCGTACCTGATCCCGCTGTCCTTCCTCTGGGACGGCACCACCCTGCTGCTCGCCACCCCGGCCGCCAGTCCGACCGGCCGCAACCTGCGCGCGACCGGCAAGGTGCGCCTGGGTATCGGCCCGACCCGCGACGTGGTGCTCGTCGAGGGAACCGCCGAGGCGCTGGAACCCGCCGCGCTGCCGGACGGAGTCGGCGACGCCTTCGCCGAGAAGACCGGCTTCGACCCACGCGGACTCACCACGGCCTACCTCTACTTCCGTATCGCCCCGCGGCGCGTGCAGGCCTGGCGCGAGGCCGACGAACTCGCCGGGCGCGACCTCATGCGCGACGGGGAGTGGCTCGTGGCGGACTGAATTCGCCCTACGGGGTAACCGGGAACACAGCGGGCGGCCGGCCGCCGCCCGCGCCCGGAACCCGTACGGAGGACAGATGGCACTGGTCACCGCAGGCGTCGTGGTGCTGGACTGCGCCGAGCCCGAGAAGCTCGCCGCCTTCTACAGGGAGCTGATCGAGGCCGAGGAGACGGACGCGACCGCGAACCGGGTGGAGATCAGGGGCGCCGACGGCATCCGGATGGCGTTCCGCCGCGATGTGATGGCGACGCCGCCCAGTTGGCCGCGTCCCGAGAACTCCCTCCAGGTGCACCTGGACTTCCAGGTGACGGACCTGGACGAGATGGAACGCCGGATCGTCGGCCTGGGCGGGCGCCCGATCGAGACCAACGACCCGGCGAGCCCGTTCGAGGAACGCGGCTACGCCGACCCGTCCGGACACTCCTTCACCCTGCGCCTCCTGCCGCAGACCACACCCAAACAGGGCTGACCGCCCGACCCGCGCCGGGCCGGTCTCGCGCGGGTCGCCGGTCCTCAGTCCCGGCCGCTCTCGTCCGAGGACGGCCAGACCCCCGTCGAGCGTTCGACGGCCTTCGCGCCCGTACGGTCCGCGGCGCTGCGTGCCACCGCGAACAAAGCCCCCTGAAGGGCCGCGGCGAGCAACACCTCGCCCCAGCCGCGGTCCTTGTCCAGGGCGTCGGGCGCGTCCTCCTCGTGGCGGATCGCCTTCCACGTCGCCCGGAAGGCGATCCCGGCCAGGGCGCCGCTCGCCCAGCCCAGCGCGAAGCCGAGGGGCTTGTAGGGGAGGGGGAGTTTGAGTTTCTTCGGCTTCTTGGACGCCTTCTTGGACACCTGGTCCTCCTTCTTGGTCGAGGCCGACGGTGTCACCGAATCCGGGCGCCGGGTAGAGGGCGTGGGCGTACGCCGAAGTGTGAGGCAGCCACGCCGGGGAAACCGGCCGAGGCGAACCGGAAACCCAGCAAGTCGGACCGCAGGAAGCGCGTCACCGTGCTGGTCGTCCTGGGCGCCGACCTTTCCCTGCTCCGGGCGCCGCACCAGGTGCGCCGGCAGGGCGGCGGCGCGGACCGGATGCGCGACCCTGCCCTGCGTACGGTGGTCGCCGAGGACGGCACCGCCGTGATCGGTGTCATGCTCGCGATCACCGGCATGGTGCAGCACATGGTCACCGGCCAGGTCGTGTGGGAGGCCTGCGCCTCACTCGCCATCGGGGCGCTCCTCGTGTGCGTCGCCCACTGGCTCGGCCGGGACGCGCGCGAACAGCTCATCGGGCGGGCCGCCGACGAGGAGGCGAGCCGTCGGATCCGGGCCCTGCTGGAGGCCGACCAGATCTTCCTGGACGTCACCCACGCGCGTGCGGAACGGGCCGCGGCGCGCGGGAACGTGGCAGCGGAAAGCCCCGCCGCGACGGGGGAGCACGGCGGGGCCTGAGGCACGGGTGCCCGGCGCGCGACGGATCATGCGCACCGATATCCAAGGAATTTCGGTCCGGGTCGGTCAGTCCGTCGGCTCCAGCACGAAGACGGGGATCTCGCGGTCCGTCTTCTTCTGGTAGTCGGCGTAAGGGGGGTACGCGGCGACCGCGCGCTCCCACCACTGGGCCTTCTCCTCGCCCCTGACCTCACGCGCGGTCATGTCCTGGCGCTCGGGGCCGTCCTGGAGCTCCACGTGCGGATCGGACTGCACGTTGAAATACCAGACCGGATGCTTGGGGGCGCCGCCCTGCGAGGCGACCACCGCGTAACGTCCGTCGTGCTCGACCCGCATCAGCGGGGTCTTGCGGATCTTGCCGCTCCTGGCACCCAGGGTCGTGAGAATGATGACCGGCAGTCCCGTGTCCAGCAGCGTGGTTCCCTTGGTGCCGCCGGAGCCCTCGTACAACTCCACCTGGTCGCGCACCCACTGCGTCGGGCTGGGTTCGTACTCACCCTCAAGAGGCATGACTTCCGTCCCATCGTCGCTCGTGCTGATCCTGTCTCGGCACGATTCAACACCAGCGCGGACGCGAATCATCCGCACCCGGCCCGCAGACGCGCGAGCTCCACTCCTCATGGTGCGACGAGCATCCGTACCGCCAGCACCATGATCACGGCACTCGACGCGAGCGCAGTGACCAGCCGCCCCCGGCGTCCCGTCAGCGCCCGGCCCAGCAGCGCGCCGCCACCGGCGAGCAGGAGTTGCCAGCTGGCGGACGCGAAGAACGCGGCGAGCACGAACACCCCCTGCTCCAGGGGACGCACCGCCTCGGCCGTCCGGCTGCCGAGGACCAGGGCGGCGAAGTAGATCACGGTGGTGGGGTTGAGGAGGGTGATCCCGAGCAGGGTCAGGTACGCCCGCGCCGGGCGCACCGGGTCCCGTACGGACCGGGCCGCGAGCCGCTGTTCGCGGTACTGGCGCAACGCGCCGACCGCGCCCCGTACGGCCAGCGCGAGCAGTACCAGACCGGAGGCCCAGCGCAACGGCACGAGCACCGGTTGCAGCGCGGCGGCGAGCGCGGCGCCCCCGAGGGCGGCGATCAGGGCGTACAGCCCGTCGGCGGTCGCGACGCCCAGGGCGGCGCACCCGCCGGTTCTCAGGGAGGTACGCGCGGTGAGGGAGACGAGATAGGTCGCGACCGCTCCGACGGGGATGGCGATGCCATAGCCCGCGAGAAGCCCCGCGACGAGCGCGGCGGTCATGACCGGGGAAGCGAGGGCCTCCGCGGACGGCCGGGCTGCTGCTGGACCCGCACCGGACGAGCGGCGGTGGAGGTCGGCGGCAGGAGGGCTTCGATCGTGGGCATGGGCAGATCCTGAGGCCCTCGAGCCGCCCGTGCAAGCGAATTGCGCGAGGACGTCACCGAGCCACCAAAGGCGGGTGTGTACCGTGGAGGTAGCGGTTGGATCGAGCCACACTCGCGCCGTACGTACGGCACCCGGGCGGCGACCGAGGCCCGTGGGAGCCCGGCGGCCGCCCCGACCGGCGACGGCGTTCGGCCAGATGGTCCGTCCGGGGCATCTGGCCGAACTTTGCGTGGCTCCTATAGGTGCCTGGGGCATCTAATGAAGATCGGCAAGAGGGAACCATCGCTTGCGAGGTCACTCATGACAGAACCCGTTGCCTTCCCCCAGGACCGTACGTGTCCCTACCACCCGCCCACCGCCTACGACGCCCTGCGCGAGGCGCACCCCCTGTCGCGCGTCTCCCTGTTCGACGGGCGCAACGTGTGGGTCGTCACCGGTCACGGCACCGCCCGAGAACTGCTCACCGATCCCCGGCTCTCCTCCGACCGCACCCGCCCGGCGTTCCCGATGCCCACGGAGCGGTTCGCCCAGTCCCGAAACCGGCGGGTCGCGCTGCTAGGGCTCGACGATCCCGCCCACCACACCCAGCGCCGCATGCTCGTTCCGAGCTTCACCCTGAAACGGACCGCGGCCCTGCGTCCGCGCATCCAGGAGACCGTCGACCGGCTGCTGGACGCCGTGGAGCGGCAGGGACCGCCCACCGAACTGGTCAGTGCCTTCGCGCTGCCGGTGCCCTCGATGGTGATCTGCGCGCTGCTCGGCGTGCCGTACGCCGACCACGACTTCTTCGAGGAGCAGTCCCGCAGGCTGCTGCGCGGCCCGGCCGCCGCGGACACCCAGGACGCGCGCGACCAGCTGGAGGCCTACTTCGGGGCGCTGATCGACCGCAAGTGGAAGGACCCGGGGGACGGGCTCCTCGACGAGCTCATCCACGAACAGCTGCGCGAGGGGACGGTGGACCGCGAGGAGCTGATCAGTCTGGCGACGATCCTGCTGGTCGCCGGGCACGAGACGACCGCGAACATGATCTCGCTCGGTACGTTCACCCTGCTGCACCACCCCGAGCAGCTGGCGGAACTGCGCGCCGAGCCGACGCTCATGCCCGCCGCAGTGGAGGAACTGCTGCGCTTCCTGTCCATCGCCGACGGGCTGCTGCGGGTGGCCACCGAGGACATCGAGGTGGCCGGGGCGACGATCCGCGCCGACGAGGGCGTGGTCTTCTCGACCTCCGTCATCAACCGTGACGCGGGCACCTTCCCCGAGCCCGACGCCCTGGACTGGCACCGTTCGGCCCGTCATCACGTCGCGTTCGGCTTCGGCATCCACCAGTGCCTCGGCCAGAACCTCGCCCGCGCCGAGATGGAGATCGCCCTGCTGTCGCTCTTCGACCGGTTGCCCGGACTGCGTCTGGCCGTGCCGGCGGACGAGATCCCCTTCAAAGCGGGAGACACGATCCAGGGGATGCTGGAACTCCCCGTGACCTGGTAAGAGGCTGGCGGCCATGAGTATCGAGATCGCCATCGACAAGGACGTCTGCATCGGCGCGGGACAGTGCGCGCTGACCGCGCCGAACGTCTTCACCCAGGACGACGACGGCTTCAGCGCGCTGTTGCCCGGCCGTGAGGACGGCGGCGGCGACCCGCTGGTCCGGGAGGCCGCGCGGGCCTGCCCGGTGGGCGCCATCACCGTCTCCGAGAGCTGAGGACCACTCGACGAGACCCGAGAACTACTCGGCGAGACCCGAGAACGACTCGGCGAGCGCTGAGGACCACTCGACGGGGACGGCCGGCTCGCGTCGGCCGTCCCCGCCGGGCGCCGGTCCTATCGCCGCTGGGCCTCGATGAGCACCCGTGCCGCCCCGCCCGCTTCTTCGGCCGGCGCCGTGCTCCGTGTGATGCCCGCGGTGACCATGGCGCCTTCGGCCAGCAGGAACAGCTGGTCGGTGAGGGCGCCGGGGAGCCCCGCGGCGGTCACGAGGCCGCCCAGGTAGTCCTTGAACGCCCCCTTGTGGGCGCGGACCTGCGCGACCACGGGTGGCGAGGTCGCGCCGAGTTCGCCGTAGGAGTTGATCCAGGCGCACCCACGGAAGTCGGGCTCGGAGAACCACTGCCCCAGCCAGTCGAACACCGCCAGGATCCGCCGTCCGGGCTCCTCGTACCCCTCGACGTGCTCGGCCAGCCGCTGCCGCCAGCGCACGTCGCGCCGCTCGAGATACGCCTCGACCAGGAGCTCCTTCGCCGGGAACAGCTGGTAGAGCCGCTTGAGGGAGACCCCCGAGGCGCCGCGGATGTCGTCCATGCCGACGGTCTGGATACCGCGGGCGTAGAAGAGCTCCTCAGCGGCGTCCAACGCCTGTTCGCGGGCAACGGCGAGGGCCTGTTCGCGGGCGGCTGTGCTGTCCATACGGGCTGCTCCTTGACGCGAGAACCAACGTTCTCTACGTTAGCAGGCGAATGGGAGAACGCCCGTTCTCCACTTATGTGATGCGCGTGGACCAGATGCGCGTGTATCTGAAAGGACACCCCCATGAACGACCGACCGCCCCTCCCGCCCTTCACCCCTGAGACCGCGGCCCAGAAGGTCCAGGCCGCCGAGGACGCCTGGAACACCCGTGATCCCCACAAGGTCGCCCTCGCCTACTCCGAGGACTCGGTCTGGCGCAACCGCGACACCTTCGTCACCGGCCGCGCCGAGATCGTCGAACTCCTCACCGCCAAGTGGGCGCGCGAACGCGAGTACGCCCTGCGCAAGGACCTGTGGGCCTTCGACGGCAACCGCATCGCCGTCCGCTTCCAGTACGAGTCGCGCGACGCCGACGGGCAGTGGTGGCGGTCGTACGGCAACGAGCTGTGGGAGTTCGACGAGCACGGGCTGATGACCCGGCGCGAGGCCAGCATCAACGACGTACGGATCGAGGAGCACGAGCGCCGCATCTTCGGCCCGCGGCCGGAAGCCGAACGCGGGGACTCCTTCCCGGTCCACTAGGCACCCCGCGTGTCCGCCGGCGATCCCACATGTTCACTAGGGTTCCCACGTGACCGAACACGCCGAACAGCCCTTCCTCTACGTCGTCGTGTGCGCGGCCGGTATCGCACAGGACGTCAGCAAACTGATCACCGAGGCACAGGAACGGAGCTGGGAGGTCGGCGTCATCGCCACCCCGCAGGGGCTCGGTTTCTTCGACGCGTCGGCGGTCGAGGCGCAGACCGGTCGCCCGATCAGGTCCGCCTGGCGGGCCCCGGGCGACCCGCGCCCCTTCCCGGCCCCCGACGCGGTGGCCGTCGCCCCGGCCACCTTCAACACCGTCAACAAGTGGGCGGCCGGGATATCCGACACGCTCGCGCTCGGCACGCTGAACGAGGCGTACGGCCTCGGCGTCCCGATCGCCGTACTGCCTTGTGTGAGCGACGCGCTGGCGGCACACCCCGCGTACCGGGGGAGCGTCGAGCGGCTGCGCGGGATGGGTGTCCGGTTCGGCGACCGCTACTCCGGGGAGCCGGGGCAGGACGGCCTGCGCGCGGAGTTCCCCTGGGGCCGGGCCCTGGACCTGCTCGCTTCTCGCGTGTGACGCCCGGGGGTCAGGGGCGACGGTAGATCGTGATCGAATGGCCGACGTCGTCGATGGGCGTGGCGCCGTCGAGCAGCGCAGCCAGACGGCCGTCGGCCTTCGCGACGGCGGTGTCCGACACGGCGAGCAGTCCGTGCACCTCGCTCGGGGGCACCTTGCGCGGATCGGCCGCCTCGATCCCGTAGTACGAGGGCACACCACTGCCCTTGTAGACCAGCCAGACCCGCTCGCCCGGATACCGCCCGGCCAGACGGTCGGCCAGGCGGCCCAGGTCCTGCCCCCAGTCGACGTTCGAGTCGTGCAGCCGCAGACGGGTTTGCGAGGGTCCGCCGAACGCCTCGTTGGAGTACGGCAGGTAGTACGGGAACGCGCGCAGCGAACTGATCGCGACGAAGCCGACCAGCGCCGCCGTGACGAGGTGGGCCCAGCGTCGGCGCAGGGCCACGACCCCGGCCGCCGCCACCGCCAGGAACACCGGGACGAAGAGGGCGTATCTGACGCCGAGGTCCCGGGACCCGGTCATGGCCACCGCCAGCAGGACGGCCGGGGGGAGCAGGACGTACGGGGCGGCGGGACGCAGCCGGGGTACGGCCGTCATCACGGCGAGGCCCATGAGCCAGAGCGCGATCATGCCGAGCGGTGTCTTCACCAGCAGCGCGGCCGGCAGGTAGTACCAGAGCGAGCCGTGGTAGACCCGTCCGAACAGGAAGCCGGTCCACACGTCGTTCTCGAAGCCGAACTGGATCCGCATCCCGTCGCGGTACGGCCGAGGCACCGGCAGCCAGTCGATGACGAGCCCGCGCAGACCGTGCACGGCAGGGAGGTTCGCGGGAGCCGCCCAGCGCAGCTGCGGGTCGACGACCAGGTAGGTCGCCCACACGACGGCGAGCGCCACCAGCACCGTACCGGCCGCCACCGCCATCCCCAGGCCGACGAGCCGCGGCTGCGCGCGCAGGCCCAGGCCGGGCGTGCGGTGTGCCTGCCAGTAGGAGAGGAACACCAGGAGCAGCAGCACCGGCACCGCCGGCAGGGTGCTCATCTTGGTGGCGAGCGCCGCGCCGAGGGCCGCCCCCGCGAGGGCGAGGTGGAGCAGGGGTCGCCGGCGCCGGGCCCGCCACGCCAGCCACACCGACGTCAGCAGGAATCCGGCCGCCGGTACGTCGAGTGTGGCGAGCGAGCCGTTGGTGATGACGTCGGGCGAGAAGGCGTACAGCGCGAGCGCCACCAACCCGCCCACGGCGCCGACGAGTTCACGGGCGAACGCGAGGACGACCAGACCGAACAGCAGCGTCAGCACGATCACCGGCAGCCGCGCCCACAGCATCACCCGCCAGGGATCGTTGCCCGACTCGTACAGCAACCGCCGTCCGAGCGCCGTCTGATCGCCCGTGAAATGCCCGTCCAGATGCGGATGGGCGAACAGCAGTCCGGTCGCGATGATGAGCTTGCCCAGCGGCGGATGCTCGGGGTTGAAGCGCAGGCTGTGTTCCCGCACATAGGTCTCCGCCGTGCCCACGTACACCGGCTCGTCGATCGTCGGCGTCTGCTGCGCGGCCGCCGTGACCATCGCGACCGCCATCTGGGCCAGCAGGGCGACCACCGCCAGCGCGAGCAGCCACCGCCGGTGCCGCCGGAGCCGATCGAACCGGCCCGGCGGTCTGGCGGTGCTCGTGGGCAGGCGGTCGCCCTGCCTGCTGGCCATGGATGTCGACATGCCCTTTGATACGTCCGCTCCGTGCGTACCCGCTCATCCGGAAACCACCCGGCTTCGCTGCGAGTATGCACGCTGACCTCTCCCGGCCCGGGGCAGCGTCCGTCAGCGCGTCCGGCGGACGTACTGCGCGGTGCCCGGCGTCGACACCTGCACATCGCGGCGCACGATGCTCAGCCGATTCCCGTAGCTCGCGAGGGCCTTGCGCAGACCGCTGTCGGAATACTCGATGTCGACCACCCGGTCGTCGAACGCCTTTGCGTACGTGCCGCACTCGTCGTACTGGCCGCACTCCTCGGCCACCGCGAAGTCGAGCTTGGTCCTCGACCTGAGCCCGGCCAGTTCCGCGGTGTTCTTCTGCCCGATGGCCAGCCCTCGGGCGTGCGCGTGGGCCGAGAGGAGGGTGATGAACGCGGTGGCGTCGTTCGCCGTCAGCAGATGGCCGGAGCGGGCGTAGCTGTCGTAGTTGTCCGGCTCGACGGCGTCGAATCCCTTGTCGGCGCATTCGTCGATCCAGCGGTTGACCCGCGCGGCCACCCGCTTGCGCCTGGCAGGCGTGCGGAGATCGAGGAGCGCCTCGTTCCAGTCGCGGTCCATGACGACCTTGCCGCGCGCGTCCCGCAGCAGGAGATCGGCCGGCCAGGCCTTCGACTCGTCAGGCTGGGCCTGGAAAGCATTGACGTAACAGATGTTGTACAGGCCGGGCGCGGGCGAGTCCGAAAGGTCGCGGCTGACGATACGGACGCCGGACGGCGGCGGATAGGCGCCGCCGATCTGGTAGTCGAAGCCCGCGTGGAGCGGGGGGAGTTGTACGGCCTCCGAGGTCGGCGGGGAGGCCTTACCCTGCTGGGGTGGCGTCCCCTCGTCCGACCCGGTCGTACAGCTCACCAGCGTCGCGAGCGCCACCAGGGCGGCGGCTGCCCCCAGGCCGGTGACGCGGGAAACACGTTGGGCGGGAATGTCGGCTCCATCGATCGCGGGTACGACCCCGCCTCGGACGCTCCCGCGGTCCTGGCGACTCTGGCCGGACTCGAACGGTGTCCGCTACCGGCTGGGCGTACCTCTGCGTGCCCGGCGCGGCGCCTCGGCACCTCAGGATCAAATCGTCTGGACGACGCCCGCGTCAAGGCGGCCCCCGCGACACCCGCCCGCGCCGCGGACCCGGCCCAGTCACATGACAGAAGCGCTGCTGTGACCTGCGGCGTGATGCTGACCGTCACCCTGTTGTCGTAGCCGCGGGACTCAAGGAGGAGGACACCTCATGCCCATCGGAATCATCGGTGCCGGAGCCATCGGCCAGGCCCTCGCCTATCGGTTCGTGGCGGCGGGCGAGCAGGTCGTCATCAGCAACAGCCGGGGCCCGCAGTCACTGCGGGACCTTGCCGCCTCCATCGGCCCGGCCCTGATGCCCGCCACCGTCGCGGAGTCGGCGAAGGAGGAGATCGTCGTCCTCGCCGTGCCGTGGCGACGGCTGAGCGAGGCGGTGGCCGCCGCTGATGTCCTCGACTGGCAGGAGCGGATCGTCATCGACACCACCAACCCGCTCGGACCACCCGACTTCAAGGTTGCCGACCTCGACGGCCGCACCTCCAGCGAGGTCGTCGCCGAACTCGTACCCGGAGCACGCTTGGTGAAGGTGTTCAACACACTGACACCGGCGGTGCTCGGCTCCGATCCGCGCACCTTCGTCGGACGGCGGGTGGTCTTCCTCTCGGGAAACCATCCAGGCGCCAACGAGCGCGTCACGCGGCTGGCGGACCGGGTGGGCTGGGCGGTCATCAATCTGGGCCCGCTGGCGTCCGGCGGACGGCTGCAACAGTTCCCGGGCGGCCCCTTGCCGACGCTCAATCTGCTCCTGGAGCCCTGACCCACGCCGTATTGTCAGGACATGACCGGAGACCGCATCGAACTGGCCGTACACGACCACGGTGGTGACGGCCCACCCCTGCTTCTGCTGCACGGAGCCAGGCGCACGCTGGCCGACTGGGCCGCCGTGGCCCCGCGTCTCGTCGCCCGCCACCGGGTGCTCGCCGTGGACCTGCGCGGACATGGTCTCTCACCGTCGGGGACCTGGAGTCTTCCCCGGGTACTGGACGACATCGAGGCGGTGCTCGAGCGGTACGACCTTCCCGGCGCGCTGCCCGTCGGGCACTCGCTCGGCGGGATGATCGCCGTACTGTACGCGTTGGAGCATCCGGGCATCACGCCCGGCGCGGTGAACCTGGACGGATACGGCTGGGGCCGCCCCGACCAGTACGTGGGCCTCGACCCGGCGTACGTCGAGGAGCGTCTCACCCAGGTGCGGGAGTCGGCGATCGCGACGGCCTCCGGCGGGCCGCTTCCGGTCGACGGCCTGAAGGAACTGCTCGCCGAGCAGCGCGCTCTCTCCGACCAACTGGGCATCCCTTACGAGCTGTTGGAGGCCGGTCTGCTGCGCAGCGTGCGGCCCGCACCCGACGGACCGCTGGAGGTGCACCCCGAACGCGCCCTCGTGCTGGAGATGCTGGCCGCCGTCGACGCACTCGACCTCTTCGACCTCTTCGACGCCTTCGCGCGGACGCGCCGGCCACTGCTGCTCGGACGGGCCGCCCGACCCGTACCGCCCGCCCCCGGCCTGACCTGGTTCGACGAACTGATGACGGCGTACGGGAAGGGGCTCGCCAGGGATCTCGCCGCACTGGCCGCGCGGCGGCCCACCGTGCGGGTCGTCGGGATCGACGGTACGCATGAGATGCTCCTGGAGAGCCCCGGCGCGGTCGCCCATGCCCTCCTCGCCTTCACCTCCGACGCGTTCCCCGGGGCCGACTCATGACGCCGCTCGGTGACGAGTGGATCGTCGGCCGGGACCATGAACTGGCCCTGCTGTCACGGATGGTGGACGACCTCACGACGGGGCGCACCGGGGCCCTGATGATGACGGGAGGGCCCGGCGCGGGCAAAAGCGCGCTCCTCGACGCCGCCGCCCGCATGGCCCGCCGGTCCGGGGTACGGGTGCTGCGGTGCCGAGGGAGCGAGGGCGAGTCGGGCCTCGCCTTCGCCGGGCTGCACCAGTTGCTGCGGCCCTTTCTCGACCTGGCCGAGGGGTTGCCCGCACGCCAGCGGGCCGCGCTGCTCGGCGTGTTCGGACTCGACGACGGCACGCGGACGGTCTCCGATCCCCTGCTGACCTCGCTCGGCGCGCTCACCCTGCTCTCCGACGCCGCGGAGCACGGCCCGCTCCTCCTGGTGATCGACGACACCCACTGGCTGGACCTGGGCACCCTCGACGTCCTGGCCTTCGTGGCCCGACGCCTCGAAGGCGAGCCGGTCGCCCTGCTCCTGGCGGCGCGCGACACCGCCGTACCCGCACAACTCGACCGTCAGATCAACCGGTTGACGATCGAGCCGCTCGATCCGGCCGCTGCCGGACGGCTCCTCGACCACCAGCCCCGGCCACCCGCGGGACGGGCCCGCTCCCGCGTCCTCGCACAGGCGGCGGGCGTGCCCCTCGCCCTCGTCGAACTCGCCCGGGCCGTGGCGCGCGACCCGGCGGCCGCCCACGAGGACGCGCTGCCCCTCACCGACCGGCTCGAAGCCATCTTCGCCGCCGACCTTCCCGAACTTCCCCGGGCCACCCGTGAGTTACTGCTTCTCGCGGCCGCCGCGGAGAGCGCCGAGCTGCCCGTCATCCTCTCGGCCGTGGGAGACGGGGCGACCCCGGACGACTGGCTGCCCGCCGAACGCGCCGGACTCGTCCGCATCGACGCCGACCGCGTCCGCTTCCGCCATCCGCTGATACGTTCCGCCGTCTATCGGGCCGCGACCTACACCGAACGCCACACAGCCCACCGGGCGCTCGCCGACGTCCTCGCCGGCGATCCGGACCTCCGTGCCTGGCACCACGCGGCCGCCGCCTCCGGCGTCGACGAGGAGGCCGCCCAGGAACTCGATGACAGCGCGGCCCGGGCACAGCGCCGCGGCGGCTACGCGGCCGCCGCGGCTGCCCTCGAACGCGCGGCCCGGCTCAGCCCCGACCCCACCGTTCGCGCCGGGCGCCTGGTACGGGCCGCGACCATGGCGATGTACGCCGGTCACCCGCGCTGGGTCGGCGAGCTCAGCGCCCAGGTCGCCACCCTCACCGACGAACCGGCCCTCCTCGCCGAGGCCTCGCTCCTGGCGGGCTGGGCGCTCGCCGTGACCACCCAGTTCGCGGGCTCGCTCGGCTTCCTGCTGCCAGTCGCCGAGGCCGCCGTCGACCAGGACCCCGTGCTGACCCTCGATGCCCTGGCGACGGCCACCACACCCGCGTACAACTCCGGGGCCCCGGAACACCGCGAGCACATCCTGCGGATCCTGGAGCGCGTGCCGCCCCAGGACGACGAGACGGGCCGGCTCTGGGCCCTGGCCGGCTGCGATCCGGTACGCAACCGGGCCCAGGCCCTCGATCTGCTCGCGGCCACCTGGACCGAGCCCCTGCCGAAACCTGGATCCGGCGTCGACGTCCCGCTGTCCCGCCTGGTCGTCTCCGGCGGGGCGGCCTGGGTCCTGGACGAGACGGCCGAGGCGATACGGCTGCTCGGCGCGGCCATGGACCATCTGCGCCGCTCCCCGACCTCCGGGGCCAACGCCACCGTGGCCCAGGCCCTCGCACTGGCCCTCTACGAGAGCGGGTCCTGGACCAAGGCCCGCGCGGCACTCGACGAGGCGTACGGCCTGGCCGCCGAAGGGGGACTGGAGAACGTGGTGGTGGGAGCGCCCGTGCTCCGCGCCACCCTGCTCGCCCTGCGCGGCGACACCGAAGAGGCCCGCGCCGCCGTACAGCGCGCCGTGCACGGCATCGACCTGCCCAACTGCCGCAGCCTGCAGGTGCGCACGCACTACGCGCTGGGCGCCGCCGCACTCGCGGAGGGCGACCACGCGGCGGCCTACGATCGCTTCCGCGCCGTCTACACCCGGCAGCCGGAGCCCGCGCCCCTGCACTTCCACGCCTCCGACTACTACCTGGCCGACCTCGTGGCAGCCGCCGTCCGCACGGGCCGGGCCGAGGACGCACGGCTCGTCCTCGACACGACCAGGCGGCGCCTCGCCGAGGGCACGACGTCCGCACGGCTCACCGCGATCGTGCACCGGGCCGACGCCCTGCTCGCCGAACCGGACGACGCCGAACGGCACTTCACGGCGGCCCTGGCCGATCCGGCGGGCGACCGGTGGCCCTTCGAACGGGCACAGGCCCGGCTCGACTACGCCGAGTGGCTGCGCCGCCGGCGCCGCGCGGTGGAGGCCCGCCCTCTGCTCGCCGCGGCGCTGGAGGTCTTCGAACGGCTCGGCACCCGCCCCTGGACGGACCGTACCCGTGCCGAACTGCGCGCCGCGGGCGTCACCCCGGCGAGCGCGCCGACCGGCTCCCCGGACGGCCTCGCCGAACTCACCCCGCAGCAGCTGCAGATCGCCCGCCTCGCCGCCGCGGGCCTGACCAACCGGGAGATCGGCGAACGGATCTTCCTCTCGCCCCGCACGGTCGGCTTCCACCTCTACCGGATCTTCCCCAAGCTCGGCATCACCTCCCGAGCCCAGCTCCGCGACGCGCTGCCCGAGCCGCGGGAATGACATCAGTGCGGTGCCGCCGGGGCGAACTCCGTGCCGCACGGGCCCGCACCCTCGCTCTCGGCCAGGGCGACGGGATCACCGCCCATCGTCAGCGTGGGGTAATGGCGGCCTATGTGATGGGTGGAGCGGCCGACGTAATGGCCGATGAAGGAGCGGCGGAAGCGGTCGGCGCTGCGGTTGGGCCCGGAGCCGTGCACCAGACTGCCGTTGAAGAACAGCACGTCGCCCGGTGCCATGTCGACGGGCACGGCGGCCAGACCGGGCGGCGGCGGGACGCACTCCCGTACGAAGGACAGTTCCGCGTCCGCCTCCTGAGGGCAGAACAGGTCCATACGGTGCGTGCCCGGCACCACTTCCAGGCCGCCGTTCTCCCGGTCGATCGCGTCGCAGGCGATCCAGGCGGCCACGCAGGTGCCCGGCTCGACCCGCAGATAGAAGTTGTCCTGGTGCAGTGCCTGCCCTCGGGCCCCGGGCGGCTTGAAGTAGAACATGCTCTGTGCCGCCAGGACCTCCTCGCCGAGCAGGGTCTCCAGGATTCGCCGCAACCGGGGATCGAGGAGGCGGCGCAGGGACAGCTCGTTGATGCGGTGCGGGTGCATGACCCGGGGATGGGCGTCCAACGGATCCGCCGGAGCGCCGGCGGCGGTGGCCCGGGGTTCGAAGTGCCCCGCGACCGGCCCGGCGGCGTGCAGGGCCGTGAACTCCGCGCACAGCTCGTCGATCTCGGCGCCGGTGAACAGGCCGCGCGCCACCACGAATCCGTTCTCCTCGAAGTCCGACCACCGCGGCCCGCTCATGTCCATGACTGTCATCCGACCGTCCCTTCTCACCGGAGTCCCAGGTGCTTCACGCTAGGTCGATGAGCCTTCCAGGAGGATGCCCGTGCGTGCTGAGGAGTTGCCCGAGCCTGCTGCCCCGTCCCCGCCGCCGGGCCTGGTGACCGTCGGGCGCTTCGAGCAGGGACCGGGATATTGCATCAACCGGCCGCGGGGCAGCGACAGTTGGCTGTTCACCTGGACCACGGGCGGACGGGGAGAGTTCAGGCAAGGAGCGGCCCGGACGGCGACCGGCGCCGGAGACCTGGTGGTCCTGGGGCCCGGCGTGCCGCAGCGCTACGCCGTCGAACAGGGGGCCGGGCACTGGGCGTTCTGGTGGGCGCACTGCCAGGCCCGCCCGTCCTGGACCGGATGGCTGCGGCCCTACGCCCTCGACGACGGTTTGTACGCCGTCGGACCCGCGCCCGCCGGGGAACGTATCGAAGCGGCGTTCCGCCGGATGCTCACCGACGCCCGCTGGACGGGAGAGGGCCCGCCGCCCGGGGGCGCGGAGCCCGCCCCGGGCGAGGTCGCGGTCGCGCACGGCACCGCCGCCCGGGAACTGGCCCTGTGCTCCCTGGAGGAGATCGTGCTGCTCGCCACCGCCCGGGCGGAGCGCCACCACCCCGATCTCGACGCCCGCGTCCGCCACGCGGAGGCGGTGATCGCCGCGGACCCGGGCGCGCCCCACACCGTCCGCTCGCTGGCCGGGGCGGTCGCGCTCTCACCGTCCCGGTTCGCCCATCTCTTCACCGAGCAACTCGGCCGCTCCCCGATGCGCGCCCTGCGCGAGGCCCGGCTGCTGCACGCGGCCCGGCTGCTGGAGGCCACCGAGCTCCCGGTGGAACGGGTGGCAGCGGCCTCCGGATTCACCAGCGGGTTCCACTTCAGCCGAGTCTTCCGGCAGCGCTACGGGACTCCACCGGGCGCCTACCGGAAGAGCACCGCTAGGAGTGCGGGGGATGCGGGTGATGTGGGGGATCCGGAGGACGCGGGGGATGCGGCGGGATCGTCGTGACGGCGGGCGTGGCCTCGGGCCAGATCAGCAGCACCGGGCACGGCGCGTGGTCGACGACGAACCGCCCGGCCCGGCCCAGGCTGTGCGGTCCGAGCCGGGCCCGGTCGCCGTCCCGGGCCACCACGAGCAGATCGGCGCCCTCGGCGGCGGCGACCACCTCACGCTCCGTGCGCCCGGTGCGTTCCTGACGGGTGCAGGGGCGGCCGAGGCGCTCGGCAGCCCTGTCGAGCAGCCGCGCCGCCGACAGGGCGCCGAGGTCCTCCAGCCGGTTCCCGGGATCGCGTTCGACGTGCCCACGGCCGAGCAACCCGGCGAAGGCGCCGTGCGCCAGTCCGGGCACCCCAGGTTCACTGACGTGCAGCAGCACGACCTCGGTCGCCTGCGGGGCGTGCGTGCGTACGGCGTCCACGCAGGCCGGCCAGGTCCCCTCGACGAGCCACACGACGACCCGCATGAGCATCAGCCTCCGGCCCTCACTTGAGCGACGGCTCAGCCCCCGATGACCTGGAGCGAGAACCACAGTGCCAGTACGGCGGGAACCAGCGCCGCCGGCACGGCGATCAGACCCAGCCGGGTGAACTCCCGCAGATCGACGCCGTGGTCGTGCTCCTGCACGATACGCCGCCACAACAGGGTCGCCAGGGATCCCGCGTAGGTGAGGTTGGGGCCGATGTTGACCCCCAGCAGGACCGCCAGCACCGCGCCGGAGCCGGACGTGGCGGCCAGCGGCAGCAGCACCAGGACCGCGGGCAGGTTGTTGATGAGATTGGCGAGTACGGCGGCGAGCGCCGCGATACCGAGCAGCGCGGGCAGTCCGCTGCCGTCCGGGAGGAGATGCCCGAGAGCGTCGGAGAGTCCGTTGTCGACCACCGCCCGGACGACGATGCCCAGCGCGAGCACGAACACGAGGAAGGCCGGAGCGGCCGCCCTCACCACGGTGAGCGGGGTGGCGCGCCCGCGCAGCAGGGCCCGGGCGGCGAGCACCAGTGCCCCCGCCGCGGCGGACCAGGCGGGGTCCACGCCCAGCGCTGAGGCGAGGACGAACCCCGCCAGCGTGCAGCCCACGGTGACCAGCGCGAACAGGGGCAGCTCCGGCGGCTCCCCGGTCGTCGGCTCGGGCACGGCCGCGGCCAGGTCGCCGGCGAAGAAGCGCCGGAAGACCACGTACTCGGCCCCGATGGCCACCAGCCAAGGCAGCACCATCAGCGCCGCGAACCGGGTGAAGCTGAGGCCGCTCGCGGTGAAGGCGAGCAGATTGGTGAGGTTGGAGACCGGCAGCAGCAGCGAGGCCGTGTTCGACAGATGGGTGCAGGCGTACACGTGCGGCTTCGGACGGGCGCCCATCCGGGCGGCGGTGACGAACACGACCGGGGTGAGCAGCACGATGGTGGCGTCCAGGCTGAGCACCGCGGTGATCGCCGAGGCGAGCGCGAAGACCGCGGTCAGCAGGCGCCCCGGCCGCCCCGCCGCCCAGCGGGCCATCCACGCGCCGCAGGCGTGGAAGAGCCCCTCGTCGTCGCAGAACTTGGCGAGTACCAGCACCGCCGCCAGGAAGCCGATCACCGGCCCGAGGTGACCCGCCTCCGCGCCTGCGTGGTCCCAGGAGATCGCGCCGGTGGCGATCACCAGCAGGGCGGCCGGGGCCGCGACGACCGCCTCGGGCCAGCCGAACGGGCGGACCACCGCGCAGACGAGGACGGAGACGAGCAGGACGACGGACAGTGATTCGGCGAGCGGGGTGTTCAGGGTTCGGTCCTCCGGGACACAAGTCGTGGTGCCCGGCCATCACATCAGACGCCGCCCACCGCCCCGCTCACCGACCCTTCGGGCCTGCGCCGATGTCGTCAGAACTCCCCGAGGAGCGTCAGCTCCGCCCAGATCGTCTTGCCGTCGGCCGTGTGGCGGCTGCCCCAGCGCTGGGTGAGCTGCGCGACCAGCAGCAGCCCGCGCCCGCCCTCGTCGTAGGCCTTGGCCCGGCGCAGATGTGGGGCGGTGTGGCTGCTGTCGGAGACCTCGAAGATCAGGGTCTCGCAGTCGTGGATGAGCCGCAGCCGGATGGGCGGCTCGCCGTACCGGATCGCGTTGGTGACCAGTTCGCTCACCACGAGCTCGGCCGTGAACGTCGCCGCGCTCAGCCCCCAGACGTCGAGCTGGTCGACGACCTGCTTGCGGATCGGCGCGACCAGGGCGGGGTCGGCGGGAATGTCCCAGGTCGCCACCTGGGAGGGCGCGAGCCCGCGGGTCCGGGCGAGCAGCAGCGCCACGTCGTCCTGGGCCCCGCCCACCGGAAGCAGGGTCCGCAGAATGGCGTGGCAGGCACCTTCCAGGGAGTCCGCGGACTCCGCCAGGGTGTGGCACATCAGCTCGTGGTTGGCCTCGACGTCCCGCTCGCGGTTCTCGATCAGGCCGTCGGTGAACAGCGCGAGCACCGTGCCCTCGGGCAGGGCGAGCTCGACGGACTCGAAGGGCAGTCCGCCCAGGCCCAGCGCCGGACCGGCCGGCAGGTCGATCTGCCGGGGTGGGCCGCCGGGCGGGAGCATGACGGGCGGACGATGGCCGGCCCGGGCGAGGACGCAGCGCCGTGAGACCGGGTCGTACACCGCGTACAGGCAGGTCGCGCCGACCTCGCCGGTGGTGCCCTCGGCGCCGGCCTCCGTGGAGAGCCGTACGACGAGGTCGTCGAGGTGGGTGAGCAGTTCGTCGGGGGCGAGGTCGATGTCGGCGAGGGTACGGACGGCGGTGCGCAGCCGGCCCATGGTGGCGGAGGCCGCGATGCCGTGGCCGACGACGTCTCCGACGACCATGGCGACCCGCATCCCGGACAGCGGGATCACGTCGAACCAGTCGCCGCCCACCCCGGCCCGTGCGGCGGGCAGATAGCGGGAGGCCGCCTCCACGGCGGCCGTCCGGGGCAGTGACTGGGGGAGCAGGCTGCGCTGGAGGGCGAGGGCGGTCTCCCGTTCCCGGGAGAAGCGCCGGGCGTTGTCGATGCAGACGCCGGCCCTCGCCGTCACCTCCTCGGCCAGCAGTATGTCGTCGGGGGTGAAGGGACCGAGGTGCTGGAACCGGGTGAGGACGGCCACCCCGAGGGTCTGGCCGCGGGCCTTGATCGGCACCGACATGCTGGTGTGGGGGCCGAGCTCGGCGATGCGCGCGCGCCGCTCGTCGTCCCAGGAGAGCCACTCCGCCAGCGTGGCGGTGTCGTCGGGCGCCACGATCGTCCGGCCGGCCGTGAGGGAGTCCGCCTGCGGCGAGTGCGCGGGGTAGACATCGACCTGGCCGGGCTTGACGACCGCCTCCGGGCAGCCCGGGTTCACGGACTGGTGGGCGGCGCGCCGCAGCGTGATAGGCGCGGTCGGCGGCTCCGGGTGGGGCTCGCCCCCGTGCTCCGGCGGATCCAGCAGATCGACCCTGACGAAGTCGGCGAGGGCGGGTACACAGACGTCGGCGAGTTCCTGGGCCGTTCGGGTGACGTCGAGGGTGGTGCCGATGCGCACGCTGGCCTCGTTGACGAGTTGCAGTCGCTCCCGGGCGTTGTACTGCTCGGTGAAGTCGTGCGCGGCCAGGCACACCCCCCGCACCCGGCCGTCGGTGTCGGTCAGCGGGGCGATACGGGCCATCCAGGCGTGCGCGTGGTATTCGCCGCCCGTCTGCATGAACGTCTCCACGTCACGACCGGTTCCGGAGACGAGAACCTCGTGCAGCTGTCTCTCGAGGGCTTCGCTCTCCTCCTTGCCGCCGATCTCGGAGATCCTCAGGCCCTGGATGCGGGATTCGGGGAGGCCGATCACATCGGCCATCGCGTCGTTCACCCCGAAGAGCCGCAGTCGGTCGTCGTAGACCGCCATCGGGCACGGGGACTGTGCCAGCACGGCCGTCGTCAGGGGGTCGTCCGGCGAGCGCGGGCCGCGGGCATACAGCGGGGTGACCACCAGCCAGGTGCCCGCGCCGCCGTCCCGCGGCTTCCTGCGATGGGCGAGCAGCCACACGGAGACGGTGTGTCCGTCGCGGTGGCGCAGGGCGAGGGTGCCGTTCCAGCGGCTACCGGTGGGTTCGGCCGGTACGGGCGTGCCCGTGGCCAGCAGATCGGCGGCGGGCCGCCCCTCGACCTCCTCCGGGGCATGACCCAGTAGCCGGCGGGCCCCTTCGCTCCATCGGAGCAGGGTGCCGTTCCCGTCGATGACCGCCCGTGCCGTGGCAGCCTCGTCGAGCGGGTGGACCGGGCTCATCGTCGCCACTCCATTGCGGACACTCACAGTGAACAGGCGCGTCACTCAGGTTCCAGCCTAGTGCGTACGCGCGTTCCGCACCCGGCACACGGGCGGCCCCAGGGGTACATCCGTACGACGGATTCCGGCCGATGTGGTGCGCGGGGCGGAAGTGAGTGCCGCACCCTTGACGGGCCCGTGTGTCACCCCGTCAGAATCTGTTTGTTCACGATCAGTTGTGATGACTTATGAGCCCTTGGTTAGGGAGAGCCGCCATGACGGTCACTCGAAGATCGGTATTGATCGCAGGAACCGCCGTACCCGCGGCCGGATCGCTCCTGGGCGCCGCCGACGCCTGGGCGGACTCGCCGGGGCGCGCCGCGGGCCGCCGCTTGGTCGAGCTGCGCGACGGCTGGCGCTTCGCGCTGGTCGACCCGGGTGGGATCACCGACCCCACCGGCGCGTACGAGGGCGCCGAGCAGCCCGGCTACGACGACTCGGCGTGGCGGGAAGTCTCCGTTCCGCACGACTGGAGCATCGAACAGACCCCCACCACGGAGCACGGCACCACCAGTGGCACCGGCTTCTTCCCGGGCGGTCTCGGCTGGTACCGCACCACCTTCACGCTGCCGCCCGCCCTCGCCGGCCGGCGGATCTCCGTGGAGTTCGACGGCGTCTACATGGACTCGCACGTCTACTGCAACGGCGAGGAGGTCGGCCGTCACCCCTACGGCTACACGGGGTTCGCCTTCGACCTCACCGGTCTGCTGCACACGGACGGCACCACCGAGAACGTCATCGCGGTGCAGGTGCAAAACCAACTGCCCAGCAGCCGCTGGTACTCGGGCAGCGGCATCTACCGCGAGGCCCGGCTCGTGGTCACCGAACCGGTGCACGTCCAGCGCTGGGGCACGTATGTCACCACGCCGGACATCACGGCGGAGCGGGCGGTCGTACAGGTGCGGACGACCGTCGTCAACGAGTCCGGTGCCGCCGCCGAGGTCCAGGTGATCTCGCGGATCGTCGCCCCCGACGGCCGTACGGCGGCCCGTACGTCCACCACGGTCCCGGTCACCGGCCGCGCGGACGAGACCCATGAACTCACCGTCGCCAAGCCCCGGTTGTGGGACTTCTCGACCCCGGACCACCGCTACACCCTGGAGACCGAACTGCGGGTCGGCGGCGCGAGGGTCGACGCCTGCCGCACTTCCTTCGGCATCCGCACGTTCCGCTTCGACCCGGACGAGGGCTTCCACCTCAACGGTGTCCACGCGAAGATCAAGGGCGTCGACCTGCACCACGACCAGGGTGCGCTGGGCGCCGCGATCAGCGTCGACGCCGTACGCCGGCAGATGACCATCATGAAGTCGATGGGCGTCAACGCCTTCCGCACCTCGCACAACCCGCCCTCGCCGCAGATGATCCAGGTCTGCGAGGAGCTGGGCATCGTGATGATGGTGGAGGCCTTCGACTGCTGGCGGACCGGCAAGACGAGGTACGACTACGGCCGGTTCTTCGACGAGTGGTGCGAGAAGGACGCCACCGAGATGGTCCTCGCGGCCCGCAACTCGCCCGCCGTGGTCCTGTGGTCCATCGGCAACGAGATCCCCGACTCCACCTCCACCCCGGGCCTCGCGATGGCGGACCGGATCATCGCCGCGATCAAAGCGGCGGACGACACCAGGCCGCTGGTCATCGGCTCGGACAAATACCGTCGCGTGCCCACGAAGGGCTCCGCGGCCGACCTCATGCTCGCCAAGCTGGACGGGCTCGGCCTCAACTACAACACCGCCACGTCGGTGGACGCCCTGCACGCCGCCTATCCGCACCTCTTCCTCTTCGAGTCGGAGTCGTCGTCCGAGACCTCGACCCGCTCCACCTATCAGGAGCCGGAGCACCTCAACACCGGCGAGAACCACACCCCGGGCCGGCGCGCGGTCTCCTCGTACGACAACAACCTCGCGTCCTGGACGATGAGCGGCGAGTACGGGCACAAGAAGGACCGGGACCGCAAGTGGTTCGCGGGGGAGTTCCTGTGGTCGGGCATCGACTACATCGGGGAGCCGACGCCGTACGACGTGTTCCCGGTGAAGGCGTCCTTCTTCGGCGCGGTCGACACGGCGGGTTTCCCCAAGGACATGTACCACCTGTTCAGGAGCCAGTGGGTGAGCGAGCCCATGGTCCATCTGGTGCCCATGACCTGGAACCACGAGGCGGGCGACACGATCGAGGTCTGGGCGTACGCGAACGTCGACACCGTGGAGCTCTTCCTCAACGGGAAGTCCCTCGGCACACGGAAGTTCGACGCCAAGACGACCACCGACGGCCGCACCTATCTGGAGACGACCGAGGCGACCGGCGACGACAAGACCTTCACCTCGGGCCCCTACCCGGGCAGTTACACCAGCCCGAACGGCAGCGCGGGCAAGCTCCACCTCACCTGGAAAGTGCCCTACGAGCCGGGTGAGTTGAAGGCGGTGGCCCGCCGCGACGGCCGTACCGTCGCCACGGACGTCCTGCGCACCGCCGGGACGCCGCACGCGATACGGCTCACGCCCGACCGCAAGTCGCTCGCCGCCGACGGCCGTTCCCTGGTCTTCGTGACGGCCGAGGTCGTCGATGTCCGTGGTGTGGTCGTACCCGACGCGGAGCACCTGATCGCCTTCGACATCGACGGCGGCTCGCTCGCCGGGCTCGACAACGGCCGGGAGGAGAGTGCCGAGCGCTATCAGGCGAGCACCCGAACGGCCTTCCACGGCAAGGCACTCGCGATCGTACGATCCGGGACGCGGCCGGGCTCGCTGAAGGTGACGGCCCGCTCCGAGGGAGTGCGGGGTGCCACCCTCACCGTACGCACCACCTCGGCACGCTCGAAGGCGACCACCCCGCCCGCCGCCTACCGGCCGGACCCGGGTCCCGGCGCCCCGAACGACCCACTCGTGGACGCCAGTTACTCCGGCCGCCCGGACTCCTTGCCCGCCGCCATGCTCGACGGCGACCCGGCGACGGGGTGGTCCAACGCCTTCTACAAGTCGGCGACGGCCCTGCTGCCCGCCTTCAGCGGGGCCCGCCCCGAGGACTGGGTCTCGGTCGCCTGGGCCCGTGCCCGCGCGGTCGACCGCGTCGAGGTCTCCTTCACCGTCGACGCGACGCACGCACTGCCCGCGTCCGTCGAGGTCGCGGTGTGGGACGGCAAGGGGTACGTGCCGGTGAAGGGAACGGCCGTCGACTGGGCCACCGCGTCCGACGCGCCGACCGTGATCACCTTCGACGGGGTACGCGGCTCACGGCTGCGGCTCCTCATGGCGAGCGGGCACCCGGGCGCCGCCGAGGGCGGGCTGCGGATCAGCCGTCTGGAGGTCCCGGTGGTCTGACGAGTCCCGGTGCTCGTGCTCGGTCAGCGTGTGGAGTTCGGCCGGGCCGAGCGGGCGGTGCACCTCGACGTACTCGCCGTGCGGCAGGCGTTTGACGACGCCGGTCGCACGGCCGTGCGCCACCAGTTCCCGGTCCCGCAGCTGCAGCCCCAGGCAGATGCGGCGGGTGACCACGAAGGCGACGGCCGGGACGACGAACACGGAGATCCGCACCGCCCAGGTGACGGTGTTGATCGACAGATGGAAGCGTGTCGCCACGATGTCGTTGCCGCCGCCCGCGAGCAGGATCAGATAGAGGCTGATCCACGCCGCTCCGATCGACGTACGCACCGGCCGGTTGCGTGGGCGGTCGAGAAGATGATGTTCACGCCGGTCTCCCGTGACCCATGACTCGACGAACGGGTACACGCCGATGGCGACCAGTAGCAGCGGGAAGACGACGATGGGGATCAGTACGCCGAGCACGAGCGTGTGGCCGGCCAGGGTGATCTCCCAGCCCGGCATGACGCGCACCAGGCCCTCGGCGAAGCCCAGGTACCAGTCCGGCTGGGCGCCCGTCGACACCTGGTCGGCGCGGTAAGGGCCGTACGACCAGACCGGGTTGATGGTCGCGACGGCCGAGATCAGCGCGAGGACACCGAACACCAGGAAGAAGAAGCCGCCCGCCTTCGCCAGGTAGACCGGCAGGAACGGGGTGCCCACGACGTTGCGTTCGCTCTTCCCGGGGCCCGCGAACTGGGTGTGCTTGTGGTACACGACGAGGATCAGATGCACGACGACGAGCGCAGCCATGATCCCCGGAATCAGCAGGACGTGCAGCGAGTAGAAGCGGGCCACGATGTCGTGACCGGGGAACTCCCCGCCGAACAGGAAGAACGACAGATAAGTGCCGACCACCGGCACCGACAGGACCGCCCCGTCCACGAACCTGAGCCCCGTGCCGGACAGCAGGTCGTCCGGCAGCGAGTAGCCGAAGAGGCCCTCGAACAGACCGAGGAGCAGCAGCGCCCAGCCGAACACCCAGTTCACCTCGCGGGGCCTGCGGAACGAGCCCGTGAAGAAGTGCCGCATCATGTGCGTCAGCATCGCGGCGAGGAAGACCAGCGCGGCCCAGTGGTGGAGCTGGCGGACCAGCAGTCCGCCGCGCACGTCGAAGCTGAGGTGGAGCGTCGAGGCGTACGCCTCCGACATCCGGATGCCGTTCAGGGGGACGTAACCGCCGTGGTACGTCACCTCGTTCATGGAGGGGTGGAAGAACAGGGTCAGGTACACGCCGGTGAGGATCAGCACGACGAAGCTGTAGAGGCAGATCTCGCCGAGGAGGAAGGACCAGTGGTCCGGGAAGACTTTGCGCAGATAGCGCCTGCCGAGGGCGTACACACCGAGCCGGCCGTCGAACCAGTCGGCGACGCGTTCGCCGGAGGACGCCTTCGCGGGCCGGTGGTCCGTGGCGGTCATGCGTGCTCCCCCTCCTCGGCCCTGGTCTCGTCGCCACCGGTCTCCTGGTTCTCTTCGTCGCGCCGCACATGCGCGAGCTTCTCGGGATTGGTGACGATGTAGACGCCTGACACCTGCTCGCCGTCCGCGGTGAGGTCCATGACCATGACCGCGTACGGCGACTCGCCCGCGAAGAGCACGGCGGAGTCGTCGCCGTTGACGCGCCGGTAGCGGAGGTCGAAGCCGGTGCCGCGCCGGGTGGCGTAACCGGCGAACAGCCGTGCCGCCTTGTCCCGGCCGTGCACCGGACGCAGCCCGCCCGAGGCCTTGCCGCCGCCGTCCGTCCACACCGTGACGTCCGGTGCCAGGATCTCCATCAGCGCCGCGATGTCCCCGCCGAGCGCGGCCTCGACGAAGCGCTCGGTCGCCTGTCGACGGACGCGCGGATGGGCCTGGTAGCGCGGCCGCCGGGCGTGCACGTGCTCCCGGGCGCGGTGCGCGAGCTGGCGTACCGCCGCGGGGCTGCGGTCGATGACCTCCGCGATCTCGGTGTGCGCGTAGCCGAACACCTCGTTGAGGACGAAGACCGCGCGCTCCAGTGGGGTGAGGGACTCCAGGACCACGAGCATCGCCAGCGACACCGACTCCGAGCGCAGGGCCCGGTCGTCGGCCGAGTCCTCGGGGGCGGGCTCGTCGAGCAGCGGTTCCGGCAGCCAGGGGCCCACATACGTCTCGCGGCGGCGGGTGATCGCGGCGCGCCGCGCGAGTGCGTGGTTCACGGCGATGCGTACGAGATAGGCGCGCGGGTTGGTGATGCCCTCCAGCGGGGTGCGTTGGGCGCGGCCCGTCCAGGACAGCCAGGTCTCCTGGAGCACGTCGTCGGTGTCGGCGACGCTGCCGAGGATGTTGTAGACGATCGCGAAGAGCAGCTCGCGGTGGTCGACGAACACCTGCGTCGCTCCGTCGGCCGTCCCGGTCGCGGGGCTTTCGGACATGCCTTGCCTCCCTTGGTGTGCTCACTACTGCGAGGGGAGAAGCGGGCCCGAATGTGACGTCCGGAGGGTGAAATGTGACGTACGTCTCATGACGCCCGCCGGGCGTCACACCGGTCGAAGCCCACGCCCTCTTGACCGCGAGTCCGATGCCTCGACACAAGGAGACAGACACCGTGTTCAAGAAGTGGCACGACAAGTGGCACGGCAACCCATGGGCGATCCTCATCACGCTCTCCCTGGGCTTCTTCATGACCCTGCTCGACCTGACGATCGTGAACATCGCGATCCCCGACATGGGCCAGGACCTCGACGCCTCCCTCGACGAGATCCTGTGGGTCGTCAACGCCTACACCCTCGCCCTGGCCGTCCTGATGATCACCGCGGGCCGCCTCGGCGACCTGCGCGGCAAACGCAACCTGTTCCTCGCGGGCGTCGCCCTCTTCACCCTCGCCAGCCTCGCCTGCGGCCTCGCGCAGAATCCGGCGGAGCTCATCGCGTTCCGCGCGGTCCAGGGCCTGGGCGCGGCGCTGCTCATGCCGCAGACCCTGTCGATCATCGCGGAGGTGTTCCCGGCCGACCGGCGGGGCGCCGCGATGGGCATCTGGGGCGTGGTCGCGGGCGTCTCCGGCGCCCTCGGCCCGATCATCGGCGGCGCGCTGATCACCCACCTCGACTGGCGGTGGATCTTCTTCGTGAACCTGCCGCTCGGGGTCGTGGTGCTGGGCCTCGCCGCGGCGATCATCCCCGGTTCACGGCGCACCGTACGCCACCGGTTCGACACCCTGGGTGTGCTGCTCGCCTCAGGAACCCTGTTCTGCCTGGCCTTCGGCCTGACCGAGGGGCAGCGCTACGACTGGAACGCCTGGATCTGGTCGCTGTTCGGCGCGGCGGCACTCCTCTTCGCCGCCTTCCTCGGCCATGAGCGCCGCCAGCAGGGCGACGACCCGCTCGTCCCCTTCTCACTGTTCAAGGACCGCAACTTCACCCTCATCAACTTCGTGGGCGTCACCGTGTCCTTCGGCATCGTCGGGATGTTCCTGCCGCTGACGATCTATCTGCAGTCCGTACTGGGCTTCAGCGCGCTCAAGTCCGGGCTCGTGCTGCTGCCTCTCGCGCTCGGCTCGTTCGTGATGGCCGGGCCCGCCGGAGTCCTCGCGGACAAGATCGGCGGCAAGTTCATCCTGATGGCCGGGCTGCTCGCCTGGACGGCGGCCCTGGTGTGGATCGTGGCCGCGGTCGACGTCGGGTCGAGCTGGACGGCGGTCGCCTTCCCCCTCTTCCTCGCGGGTCTGGGCGCGGGCTGCACCTTCGCACCGATGGCCACGGAGGTCATGCGCAACGTACCTGCGAAGCTCTCCGGAGCGGCGTCCGGCGTCAACAACTCGCTGCGGCAGGTCGGTTCGGTGCTCGCGGGCGCCGTCGTCGGCGCCGTGCTCCAGGCCCAGCTCGCCTCCTCGCTCACCGACCAGGCCCGACAGCGCGCCGGACAGCTGCCCGCCGCGTACCGCGACCGCTTCGTCGGCGGCTTCTCCCAGGCGGGGACCGATGTGAACGCGCGCCAGGCGGCGCGGCTGCCGGAGGGCGTACCGCACGACATCGCCGACCGCATGCGCGCGCTGGGCGCCGAGGTCTTCGGCCACGGCTTCGTGCACGCCATGGGCCCCGCCGTCCTGGTCTCGGCCGCCGTCCTGCTGACCGGCGCGCTCGCCTGTCTCGCCGTACGCAGTCACCGCGGCCCGTCGGCCAACCCGCACGCCCTGCCCGTCTACGAACTCGAACTGGAGGAAGCGACCTCATGACCACCGAAGCCGCGACCGGCACCGTCGACCTCACCGTCATGTACGCAGCCCACGACGCCTTCCGTCGCGACCTGGAACGCCTCGGCGACGCGGCGGCCGACGGCACCGCCTTCACCCCCCAGGTCCGCGCGGGCTGGGACAACTTCAGGCATCAGCTGCACATCCACCACACCGCCGAGGACAGTGATCTGTGGCCGCGCGTGGAGAGCAAGGTCGCGGGCAGGCCCCGGGACGTCGCCCTCCTCGCCGAGATGGAGGCGGAGCACGCCCTCCTCGACCCGCAGCTCACCGCCGTCGACGCGGCCCTGAAGGACCGGTCGGCCGAACTCCCCGCGCTGGTCCGCTCGTTGGCGTCGACCCTCGACGAGCACCTCGCCCATGAGGAGGAGAGCGCCCTGCCACTCATCCGGGAGGTACTGACGCCCGCGGACTGGGGCGCGTTCACCGGTCGCATCCGAAAGACGCAGGGCGTGCGCGGGGCCGCGCTCTTCGTACCGTGGATCGTGGACGGAGCGCCGCCCGCCGACCGCGCCCGGTTCCTCGGCGCGCTGCCCCCGCCCGTACGGGTCCTCAACAAGCTGTTCTGGGAGGCGGGTTACCGCAGGCGCGGGCTTTGGGCGGCCTGAGAGCCCGGAAGCGCTCAGGCGGGGTTCTGCTCCATCCAGCTGTCCGGGCCGGGGTCGCCACCGGGCGCCCGTACGGCGAGCCGGTCCAGGTAGTGCTCCCAGCCCTCCTGGTGCGGCCCGCGGGCCGGCTCGGGCAGCCCGGAGTGGGTCAAGGTGAGCAGGGTGCCGTCCGGCTCGGGGGCGAAGGTGACCTCGACCCGGCTGCTGCCGGGCGGCACCGGGTCGCCCTCGTTCTCCCAGCCCCAGGTGAAGACGATCCGCGTGTACGGGACGACCTCCTCGAAGCGTCCGGAGGCGGTCGCTTCACCGACGACCCGCATCCGGTACGCGCCACCGGGCGTCGGGTCGAACGCGCCCTCGATGCCCTGCCAGGACAGCCATCGGTCCGCGTCGGTGAAGAAGGAGAACACGGTCTCCGGACGGGCCTTGATGTGCCGCTGTACGACGACGGTGTCGTCGGGGGTGATGGTCATTTCTGCTCCTCCTCCCGCTCGGCCTGTTCGGCGAGCGCGGCCAGGGCGTCCAGTGAGTCGCCCCACATGGACTCCAGGTAGGCGGCCAGCGGTCCCATCCCAGCACGGTCCGCGCGGTAGTACCGCTTGGTGCCGTCCTTTCGGACGACGACCAGCCCCGCCTCGCGGAGCACCTTCAGGTGCTGGGAGACCGCGCCGAAGGTGACGTCGAAGCGCTCGGCGATCTCTCCGGCGGACAGCTCCTCGTGCCACACCAGCTGGAGAATCGCCCGCCGCCGCGGCTCGCTGATCGCCTTCACCTGATCCACGCTGCTTATTTTAGTCATGGCTTTAACTTGCGTCGGCCGTAGGTCTTATTTTAGTGTCGACTAAAGAAAGATGTTCGGGGCGATACCGGACACTCACGACATGCCTGGGAGGGCGTCCGATGGCCGACATCGCGATGCAGCTGACCATCGAGGCCGAGGCGGACATCGTCCGCGCGGCGCTCGCCACCGAGACCGGCGTACGCAGCTGGTTCACCACGGACGCCGCGATAGGGGAGGGCGTCGGAGCGGAGCACGCGCTGAGCTTCCCCGGCGTGCCGGAGCCCTGGCGGCTGCGGATCACCGAGTCCGGCGACCGGCGCCTGGTCCTCGCGGGTGAGAACGGCCCGTGGGCCGGCACCACGCAGACGTACGAGATCCTCGACGTCCCCGAGGGCGGGGTCCAGCTGCGCTTCACGCACGCCGGGTTCCCGGACCAGGGCGACGCCTACCGTGACTTCACCTACGGCTGGGCCACCAAGTTCACGGCGCTCAAGGCGTACGCGGAGACGGGCAAGCCCGCTCCGTTCTTCGGCTGACCGTCCCCTCCTCCTCCATCACCTCCACCCCGTCTTGAATGGGAGCAACCCTCATGAGCACCAACCCCGTTGAACTCGCCGACCAGCTCGCCCGCGCCGCCCGCAACCTGCAGGCGCACGCCCGGCAGTCGGACCTCACCGGAAAGCGTGAACTGCCCACCCCCTGCGCCGCGTTCGACGTCCACCGGCTCAGCGAGCACCTGCTCGGCGTGCTGACCATGAGCGGGTACGCCGCCAAGAAGCAGGCGCTGCCCGCCGACGCCCCGACGACGCTGACCGAGGCGCCCTGGGTGGTGTATCCGCCGCTCCTCGACCAGCTCACCGCGGACTGGGCCGAGCCCGGCGCCTGGGAGGGCGAGACCTCCTTCGGGCCGAACACCTTCCCGGCCCCCTTCGCCGGGATGATCACCATCATGGAGCTGACCGTGCACGGCTGGGACCTGGCCACGGCCACCGGGCAGCCGTTCACGGCCGACGACGACGTGGTCGCCACCGCGACGGCCATCGTCGGACAGATCGCCGAAGGTGCCCGGGCGAACGGATCCCTCGGACCCGAGGTCGAGCCCGTCGCCGACGCCACCCCGCTGGAGCGCCTGCTCGCCCTCACCGGACGGAAGGTCGCCTGATGGCGGACGCCGCCGAGCTGTTCGGCCGCCTCGCGGAGGATCTCGCCCCCCGCGGGGCGAGGCTCTCCAAGATGTTCGGCATGCCGTGTCTGAAGGACCCGAACGGCAAGGCCTTCGTCGGTCTCCACGAAGGCGAACTCGTGGTCCGCCTGCACCGCGACAGTCCCGAACACGCCGAGGCGCTCGCGGTCACCGGCGCCCACCTCTTCGACCCGATGGGCGGCCGCCCCATGAAGGACTGGGTGTGCCTGCCGCTCGCCGCCTCCGCCCGCTGGCTGCCCCTGGCGGAGGCGGCCCGCGAGCAGCCCCGCTGAATCGGTCCGCGGTACCGCCGCCCATACCTCTTGAGCAGGTGATATTTACGAGTAAGTACCCTCGCGGTACCGTGGCGGCATGCCAGCCTTGAATGTGGAGTTCAGTGACCGCGAACTCGAGGACCTCCGGCAGATCGCCAAAGAGCGCGGTACGTCGATGAAGGCCCTGGTGCGCGAGGCCGCCGCGGCCGACATCGTGCGGCACCGGGCGCTGAAGGAGGGTGCGGAGGTGTTCCGCCGCTTCTTCACGGCGCACGCCGACGAGTTCGCGGCCGCCTTCCCCGAGGACGAACCTCCCGGCAGGGGCGAGGGACGGGCCGCCTGAGCGATGGCTCCCGTCATCCATATCGACGTGCCGTGGCTCTTGCAGCGCCACGAAGAGGTGCTGCCCGACCAGCCCACGGTCAACGACTTCTCGGCCCTGGTCGCCGCCGTGGCCCGGCACCGCGTCGACCCGCCCCGCCTCGGAGTCGACTCCGACCCGGCCTGGCGCGCCGCCGCTCTCCTGCACACCCTGGCCCTGCTGAAGCCGCTACCGGCCGCCAACGCCCGTTTCGCCTGTTCGGCGGCGGTGGCGTACATGTTCGTCAGCGGTGTCGGGATCGACCCGCCCTACGGGGCGCTCGTCGATCTCGCCCGGGATCTGATCTCCGGCAAGACCGACGTCTACGGCGCGGCGGACCGGCTGCGCTCCTGGCAGATTTGAGACCGGCTGCGCGGCCCCCCTGCCGCCCCCCGAGGCCGCCGGCCGAGGGCGGGAGGATCGGGGCCGGCGGCCGGTTTCGCGCGGGAGAGCCGCCGTCCTGCGCGGGGCCTCCGAGAAGGGCCGGGTTCCAGTGGACTACGGAGCTCCGCGCGCCGGGAGCGTGCGACGGGCTCCGGAGCGAGCGCGCGGTTCACACGGGGCGCGTGAGGCCACATGGCGTATGCACGTGGTGCCGCGGCGAGGCGCGTGAACGGGCCCCGGGAAATTTCGAAAGCCGGTGCGAGCGACGCGAGTTGGCGCTGTTACTGACTATCTTTCAATATGTGGATGTTGCTCAAGTGCCTTGTTGGTCATGAGCGTGTTGTGCGAGGGTGAACTTACCGCGCGGGTCAATGGCCGGGTATGAAATCGGTGTTCATTATTCCGGGCCGGCGGCCATTTTCCCGGCGCTCCGTCAAAAAGGTGTGCACCAGGCAGGGGCTCCCTTTTTGACGACCAAGGAAATTCTGTGCACCACCTTGCACCGTGGAAGGAACCCGCTCTGTGCCCACCCCCCACCCCCCTCGCCCGTCCTATCCTCCCGGCGGTGCTCCCGGGGAGTCCGACGAAAGCCTCGCCGCGCGGCTGAGAGGCCGGACGGAGGGCGAGGCCACGCAGTCCGTCGCCCTGCTGATGGCGCGGCACTGGCAGTCGACGTACGACTACGCGGTCATCTGCCTCGCCTCTTCCTCGAACGTCGCGTCGATGGTCGCCGCGACCTCCTTCCACTACGCGCTCGACTGCCTGATACGCGGCGAGTCCGGAGCGGCCCTGCGGCCCCGACTCCTCGTGACCGTGCGGGACACCGTCAATGAGTGGGCCGGTGAGGACCGGATATCCGGTGTTCTGCCGGATTTGAGAAAACCCGCCGGGGGGCGGGGTATGCGGGCGGCGCAGTCCATGACCGCCGAAAATCGGAAGCTCGCCGAGCGCTCTTTCCATGCCTTGCCGCCCCTCGCCCAGTGCCTGCTGTGGCACACCGAGGTCGAGGCCGAGGACATTTCCGTACCGGCGGGTCTGTCGGGCCTGGACGTCGACACCGCGTCGGCCGCTCTGGAGCAGGCCCGTGAGCAATTCCGCCAGGGATGTGTGCGCGCCCACCGGGAACTCGCGCCGAGCAAGGAATGCGGCTTCTACAACCGGCTGTTGGACGTCCCGATTCGTCGTGGCGGCGCCTTGCTGCCGGATGTCCGACAGCATCTGGGGGAGTGTCGCCACTGCCGGCACGCGGCCGAGCAACTCGGCTATTTCGAGGGCGGCTTGGGGATTCTGCTCGCCGAAGCGGTGCTCGGCTGGGGCGCGCGACGTTACCTCGACGCACGCCCGGGGCTCGTACGGCAAGCGATGCGCCCCGAGGAGGAGTCCGCGTTCGGCAGCGGACGGGCGGGTGCCGGCGGACGGTCGGGTATCGGTGGGCGCGTGGGTAGCGGCGGGCGTCTCGGGACCGGTGGGCGTCCTGGGACTGCTGGTCGGCATCGTCTGCTGGCGCAGATTCCCGCCCCCGGGCGGCTGGCCCAGATTGCCCAGAAGCACTCGAAGGTCCTGCTCACGGGGGCGGGTACGGCCTCGGCGGTGCTGCTCGTGACCGTGCTGACCATCAGCCTGTGGTCCCACGGCGACGGTGGCGCCGACCCGGCCGCCTCCACGGGTGTCGGCAGCAGCCACACCGTCTCGCCCAGCCCGGTCGCCCCGGGCCCCTCCGTCGACTCCTCGCCCCCGACCTCGGCCGGACTGCCCACCAGCACCGAGCAGACCCGGCTGCGCAACCTCGCCGCCGATCTCTGCCTCGACATCCGGGGTGGCAAGGCCAAGGCCGGTGCCGAGGCCGAGCTGGCCGTCTGCTCGTCCGCCTGGACCCAGCAGTGGTCGTACGAGAACGACGGCCTGCTGCGCAGCGTCGCCGACCCCGCGCTGTGCCTGGACTCGCACGCCGACGACGGTGTCGTCGCCCTCGACCGCTGCGTCCCGCAGAGCGCCGCGCGGGGCGGCGATGTGCGCTACGACCTCACCGTGCGGGGCGAGTTGCTGTCCCGCTCGCGCGAGGGACTCGCGCTCACGCCCAGTTCCACCGATCCGAACGCCGACATCGTGGTCAAGGACCGGGACGGCTCCGACGCGCAGCGGTGGCGGACCGACTCCGCCTCGGCCGACCCCGGGTCGCTGTCGATCGCGGGGACGGCGAGCGCCACGACCCGGCCGGTCAGCAAGGCGCCGCCCCCGCAGGGCACGGCCGACGAGCCGAGCGCGTCGCCCAGCGAGCCGCCGACGGACGGCCGGGCCGACCCGTCGGCGACCCCCTCGGAGTCCTCCGCCGAGCCCCGTTCCGTGACCGTCGGCGACCGCACGAGCCCCCAGCCCGTGCTGCCGCTGACCCCCCGACTCTCCTCCCTCTCGGAGGGGTTGGGGCTGTAGCGGGGGCGCCGGGCGGCGGGGCTAGGACACGACGTCCCGGGGCGGCTTGCCCGCCACGAAGTCGGCGGCGTTCTGGACCGCCGCCAGCGCGATCCGTACGAGCGTCTCGCGCGTGACGCCCGCGACATGCGGCGACAGCACCACGTTCGGGGACTTGAGCAACCGCAGGGCCGCGGTGGGCGGTTCGGGGTCGAAGACGTCGATGCCCGCCCCGGCCAGGGCGCCCGCCTCGAGCGCGTCCGCGAGGGCGTCCTGGTCGATCAGGGCGCCCCGCGAGGTGTTGACCACGAACGCGGTGGGCTTGAGGAGCGCGAGCCGCTCGGCGTTCAGCAGATGACGGGTCTCCTCGGTGAGCGGGGCGTGCAGCGTGACGTAGTCCGACGTCCGCAGCAGTTCGTCGAGTTCGACATGGCGGGCCCCGCCCAGCCGCGCCTCGGCCTCCGCGCCGACGGACTGCGGCCCGGCGTACACGATGCTCATGTCGAACGCGACCGCGCGCCGGGCGACCTCCTCACCGATGTGGCCGAGCCCGATGATGCCGAGGGTCTTGCCGGACAGTTCGGTGATGGACCGCTGCAGCCTCGGCAGCGCCCAGTCGGCGTCGACGAGCGCGGTGTGCGCCGGGACCAGCTGCTTGGCGAGGGCCAGCATGAGGGCGAAGGTCTGCTCGGCCACGTTCTGCTTCTCTGCGCCGCTGGAGCCGATGTTGCACACCGGCACACCCTTCGCGCGGGCGGCGTCCAGATCCACGTAGTCGAAACCGTGGCTCGCGCACTGGACCAGTTCCAAGTCCGGTGCGGCGGTGAGGTGTTCGGCGGTCACCGGGCCGAGGCCCGTGATGATGACATGGGCCTCGCGCAGTGCGGCCGGGTCCTCGTCGGTCGTCTCCACGACGGTGACACGGGCCTCGCCGGGGAAGACGCTGGCGAGCGCGGCACCGGCGGTGCGACCGCCGACGTGGGGCGAGACCACGGCCAGAACGTTCTTCGCCACCGAGGTGACCGTCGTGTGGGTCGTGCCGGTCGTGTGGGTCGTGCTCATGCGGATTCCTCGATCAGGTCGTCGGGGCCGAGGCCGGCGGGGCGGGCGTGCCCGGACAGGGCGAGGGTGAGGTCGAACTCGGCGAGCAGACAGCGGACGACGTGTTCGACGCCCGCCTGTCCGTCCAGGCCCAGCCCATAGGCGTACGGGCGTCCGACGAGCACGGCCCGCGCGCCGAGCGCGAGCGCCTTGAAGATGTCGTCGCCGGTGCGGATGCCGCTGTCGAAGAGGACCGTCAGCCGCTCGCCGACCGCCTCGACCACCCGTGGCAGCGCGTCGGCAGCCGCCACCGACCCCGCCACCTGCCGGCCGCCGTGGTTGGAGACGACCACGCCGTCCATCCCGGCGTCGGCGGCCCGCCGGGCGTCGTCCGGGTGCAGGATGCCCTTGAGGACGATCGGCCCGTCCCAGTTCTCGCGCAGGAACGCAAGGTCGGGCCAGGTCTTGCCCGGGTCCGCGAACATGCCGACGAAGTGCAGCACGGCCGCGTTCGGGTCCTCGTGCACCGGCTTGGCCAGACCCGCCTGGAACGCCGGGTCGGAGAAGTAGTTCGCCGTGCCCACACCGTGCAGGAACGGCAGATACGCCTGGTCGAGGTCGCGCGGACGCCAGGCCAGCAGTGGGGTGTCGAGGGTGACGAACAGCGCGGTGAACCCGGCCGCCTTCGCCCGGTCCAGGAACGACCGGGTGACCTCGCGGTCCTTCGCCCAGTACAGCTGGAACCAGCGCTCCGCCTCGCCCATCGCCTCCGCGACCTGCTCCATGGGCGTGCTGGACGCCGAGGACAGGATGTAGGGGACGCCCTGCGCCGCGGCGGCCCGCGCGGCGGCGGACTCCGCGTCCGGATGCATGATCGACAGCACGCCCACGGGCGCGAGCGCCAGCGGCGCCGGCAGGGCGCGCCCCAACACCTCGACGGACAGATCGCGTTCGTGTACGTCGCGCAGCATGCGCGGCACGATCCGGCGCCGGTCGAGCGCTGCCCGGTTGGCCCGGGCGGTACTGCCGTTGCCCGCGCTGCCCGCCACGTAGCCGACCGGACCGGGACCGAGCCGCTGCTCGGTGAGCTCCTCCAGCCGGGTCAGATCGGTGGGCAGCCGCGGTACGGCGCCCGTCATTCCGTTCAGATAGATCTCGTACTGGAAGTCGGCCCAATGCTTAGCCATCCGTACGTCCCGCCTCTCGTCCCTGAGACCGCGCTGTACGCCGTCGATCCTGGCGAAGGTGACAAGAGCCGTCCACTGAGGTGCGCACATCGCACGGCTGAGATCATCACCCTGTGACAAGTCAGCCCGTTGCCGCCAGAGAGCACGTCCGGCAGGAGATGGTCGCCGATCCACGCGTCGTGGCGGCGATCGTCTCGGCGGTCCACGAACAGGTCCCGGTGTACGCCACGCTGGACGACAGCCGACTGCCGGAGGTACGGGCCATCGCGGCCTGGGGGCTGGAGCGGCTGCTCCACCTGTGGGTCACCGACGGTGCTCTCGAACCGTCGGACCTGCGGCGCCTGCGAGGCATCGCGGCGGCCCGCGCGGCGGACGGGCGGCCCGTGCAGGCGGTGCTGCGGGCCTACCGGGTGGCGGCGACCGTCCTCACCGACGAGATCGCGGCCCGCGCGCCCCGGCTCGCCGCCGCGGACGCCTTCGCCCTCTCCCGGATGCTGCTGACCGCGCTCGACACCCTCTCCGAGGAGATGACCACGGCGTACGCCGCCACCGACGAGGACCTCGCGGCGGACCGTGACCGGGCGCTGCGGCTGCTGCTCGACGACCTGATCGCCGGGCGGCACGCTTCGGTGGGTGCGCTGAGCGACCGGTCGGCCCGGCTGGGGGTCCAACTCCCGGACCCCTACTGTCTGTTGGTGGCCGAGCCGGTGGGCGCGGAGCGTCCCGACATGGCGCTCGACGCGGCGACGGGGCTGCTCGAGGCGTTGGCCGTTCCGGGGGACGAGGTGGCCTCGTCCGCGACGGTACGTGGCTCCCGCGCCGTTGTGTTGCTGCCGGGTGCGGCTGCCGCCAGGGCGGGGGCGGTGCTGGGCGCGCGGTCCTGGCGGGGCTGCGCGATCACCGGGGAGAGCCTGGACCGGGTCGCCGTGGCGCATCGGCTCGCCGCCGACGCCCTCGACACGGCGCCCGCCCACGCGCACCGGCCGGGGCGTGTCCTCACGGACGCCGACGCCCATGTCCTGGCCCTGCTCGGTGGGCATCCGGCCGCCGCGCCGGACCATGTCGCCCGTCTCGTGCTCGGGCCGCTCACCGACCCGGGGCAGCGGCATCTCATGGAGGCGCTGACCGCGTACATCGACGCCGGCTCGGCGAGCGCCGCCGCGCGGGTGCTGCACCTGCACGCGCAGTCCCTGCGCTATCGCCTGCGGCGCATCCACGCCCTGACGTCCCGGGATCCCCGCGACCCCTGGCAACGACTCACCCTGGACATCGCCCGCACGATCAGGCCGTAGTCTCCTCGCCCCCGCCGCCCCTACCCTCCCCCAAGCTCTCGGCTTCGTTCGAGCAGGGGACCCCCATCATCTCCAGGGGCTTCGCCCCTTCAACCCCGACCCCCGCGGGGCTCCGCCCCTGCACCCCACCCGGCGCTGCGCCCCCGGCCCCCGCATCGCCCGAAGGGCTCGTCCTCGAACGCCGGACGGGCTGAATGGTGCGGGACGAGGTTTTCAGGGGCGCGGGGAACTGCGCGAACGGCCCCCACCGGCCCGCGGCCGAACGAATCCGGGCGGGCGGGGAATCGGGGCGAAGCCCCGCCCGAGAGGCGCGGGGAACTGCGCGGCTGATCCCCATCCGCCCGCACCCGGCGAACACACCCCCAGGTAGGGACTACCGCGCGCGGGGCGTGACGCGGGCCGTCGCCCGGACCGGGCCCCCGTCGGCCCCGGCGAGGCGCATCGGAAACAGGAACACCTCGACCGAGCACCCCGCGGCCTGCGCGTCCGCGACGCCTCCGAGCCCGGTCAGGTTCTCCGCGATCACACCCCCCGCTCCGCACAGCACACGGTGGGAGGGAAGATCCACGGGACCGGTCGGATCGACGCTCAGCGCGTCGATCCCGACGGTGAGGACACCCGCCGCGACCACGGCCTCCGCCGCCTCGGGCGTGAGCCAGGGATGGGCCAGGTAGTCCTCGGTTCCCCAGTACCGCGACCACCCGGTGGCCAGCAGCAGAATCGAACCGGGCCGCAGCAGACCCAGGGCAGGGGTGAGCAGTTCGGGAGTGATCGGCGCCCGCGCCGGCAGCCTGCGGACATCGGCGACGACCGCAGGCCCCGCGAACCGCTCCAGCGGCAGATCGTCCAACGTGGGCCACGCCTCGTCCACGTGGTACGGCGCGTCGACATGCGTACCGGACTGTGACCCCATGTGCAGCCGAAGGACGTTCACTCCGTGCTCGGCGACCCGCAACGCCCTGGAGACCTCCACCTCCGGGTCACCGGGATAGACGGGCATGCCGGTGACGACGGGCACGGACAGGTCGAGCCAGCTCTCCATCAGTTCTCCATCAGCTCGTCAACCAGCTCTCCGTCGGCTCCTCAACTGCCTTCGACGGCGAGGACCGCGGGCGTGCCCTCGTTCTCCGTACCGGGACCGGTGATCGGCGGCACCGGCACGTCGACGGTACGGGCCAGCCGCGGGCCCTCGGGCCCGTACACCGCCCGGGGCTCGGGGAACAGCCGCAGCATCGCCAGGTACAGCACGGCGGCGACGGCCAGCGACAGCGGCAGGCTGATGTCGATGCCGTTCGCGAGGTCGCCCAGCGGTCCGACGAACTGGCCGGGGATGTTGGTGAACAGCACACCGACCACGGCGCCCACCCACCAGGCCGTCATGCCGCGCCAGTTCCAGCCGTGCGTGAACCAGTAGCGGCCGCCGCGCTGACGGCGGTTGAAGACCTGGAGCGCGTCCGGGTCGTACCAGCCGCGCCGGGTGTAGAACCCGAGGATCATCACGACCATCCAGGGCGTGGTGCAGGTGATGATCATCGTGGCGAACGTCGAGATGGACTGCACCAGGTTGAAGCCGAAGCGGCCGATGAAGATGAACGCGATCGACAGGACTCCGACCAGGATCGTGGCCTGGACCCGCGACAGCTTCGGGAACACCGACGAGAAGTCGAGCCCGGTGCCGTACAAGGACGTCGTGCCGGTCGACATGCCGCCGATCAGGGCGAGCAGACACACCGGCAGGAAGAACCAGCTCGGCGAGATGGCCAGCAGGCCGCCCACGAAGTCGGGGGCCGCCGGGTCGACGTACTTCGGCGCCTTGGTCGCGATGATGCTCGCGGTCGCGAGTCCGAACACGAACGGCAGCAGGGTGGCGATCTGGGACAGGAACGCGGCACCGACGACCTTGCGGCGCGGCGCGTTCGCCGGGATGTAACGCGACCAGTCGCCGAGGAACGCGCCGAAGGACACCGGGTTCGACAGCACGATCAGCGCCGAGCCGATGAACGAGGGCCAGAACAGCGCCTGCGTCGCCGAGTCGGCCGAGGCCGTGAAGGCACCGGCGTACGAGGGATCGAAGTCACCGGCGAAGGCGATCGCGCCGAGCAGGAAGAGCAGCGTCGCCGAGGTCACCGCGATCTTGTTGACGAAGAGCATGAACCGGAACCCGTACACGCACACCGCGAGCACCAGGCAGCCGAAGAGCGCGTACGCGACCACGTACGACAGATTGTTCTGCTCCAGTCCGAACAGCCGGTGCGCGCCGCCGACCAGGGCGTCGCCGGAGCTCCACACCGAGATCGAGAAGAAGGCGACGGCCGTGAGCAGTGACAGGAACGAACCGACGACCCGGCCGTGCACACCGAGGTGCGCGGAGGAGGCGACCGCGTTGTTGGTGCCGTTGGCCGGGCCGAACATCGCCATCGGGCACAGGATCAGCGCCCCGACGACGACTCCCAGGAGGGTGGCCGCGAGCCCCTGCCAGAAGGAGAGGCCGAAGAGGATGGGGAAGGCCCCGAGGACGCAGGTGGAGAAGGTGTTCGCACCGCCGAAGGCGACTCTGAACAGGTCGAGCGGCGACGCGGTGCGGTCCGCGTCGGGGATGCGCTCGACGCCGTAGGTCTCCACCTCGGTGAGAGACGGCGACGGCGTGGCGGGGGAGTTCTCGGACAAGGGTGCTCCAGCGAAGTGCCTGTGCCCGGACGCGGGCGGTGGAGCGCCTGGTGGCGCGAGGGGAGGAAGGTTCCGTTGTCGCCGCGGGGTGTGCGGCGCAAGCGGATGCTGTCCTGAGGAGGTCTGCCGACGCTATGGCCGGGCCGGGGACCTGCACCAGAAGGTAAAACATCCATCTTCCGCGTCCGGGGTGGAGCATTCGTCCAGTGGAGGGTTTGTCCGTCATGGCAGGTGCCCGTCGGTGGCTCAGTGCTCCGGGCCGGGCTGCGGTGCGGCGCGCCAGCCGTGCCAGCGATGGACGGTGACGGCGATCACCGGGCCGTCCGGCGGTCGCTGCCGGTACTGCGCGTACTTCTCGCGCAGCAGGGCGATCGCCGCCGTGTACTCGTCCTGCGTCCCGGGCGGCAGGACGCGGGCTTCACCGTCCGCCCGTACCCACCACAGCCGGTCCCAGTCCTCGTCGTAGGCATCGACGAGCAGGCACACGGCGGGGTGGGCGGCGATGTTGCGCAGCCGCCGCAGCCGTCGCGACCTCTTGGGCTTGTGGTCGACGGCGGTGACGATCGCACCGCCGTGCGCCGCGAAGACGAGGGGCACCAGGTGCGGGTGCCCCTGGTCGTCCACCGTCGCCAGGCGCGCCACCCGTGCCGCCACGAACCGGCGGCGCGCCTCCTCCTCGTCCATGTCCGGCACGGCGAGCTCCGATTCCCCGGCGGCGGGAACACGGTGAGCTCGCAGTCCCCGGCGGCCGGAAGCGTCAGCGGTGGGCGGACACGGCCTCGGCCAGCTCGTCGAGTGTGCGCAGTGTCTCGTCCTGCGGCTGGGTCGGCAGATACACCAGCACCCGGTCGACGCCGAGATCCGCGTAGATGTCGAGGGACTCGCGGTCGTGCCCACCCGCGTACACCACTACGGCCGGCCCGTCACCGGCCGTCTTGCGCATCTGTTCGATACGCGCGCCCAGTTCCTCGGGCGGTACGCCACTGGGCAGCCACGCCGACCCGTACTCGGCGACGCGGGCGAAGGTGCGCTCGCTGTTGCCGCCGACCCACAGGGGCGGGTGCGGCTGCTGGACCGGCTTGGGCCAGGCGTAGACGGGTGCGAAGTCGACGAAGTCGCCGTGGAACTCGGCCTCGTCCTTGGTCCAGAGCTCGATCATGGCGCGAATACGCTCGTCCATCAGCCGGCCGCGGGAGGCCGGATCCGTGCCGTGGTTGCGCATCTCCTCCCGGTTCCAGCCTGCGCCGACACCGAAAACAGCACGGCCGCCGGAGATCAGGTCGAGGGAGGCGACCTCCTTCGCCGTGGTGATCGGATCACGCTGGACCACCAGGGCGATCCCCGTGCCCAGGAGCAGGTCGCGGGTCACGGAGGCAGCCGCGGCGAGCGCCACGAACGGATCGAGCGTGCGGTAGTAGATGCGGGGCAGTTCGCCGCCGCCCGGATACGGCGTCTCCCGGCTCACCGGGATGTGCGAGTGCTCGGCCAGCAGCAGCGTGTCGAACCCGCGCTCTTCGAGAGCGGGTCCCAGGGCCCTGGGACCGATGCCCTCGTCGGTGATGAACGTCGACACCCCGAACTTCATCCGCGACCACCTCGTCCTGTCGGCTGGTGCTGCCAGTGTGACGCGGTCGGTCACTCCTCGTCAGGTGTGGCCTCCCGCGGCGTGGCGTCCGGACCCTGGGCCCGGACCCGCTGCACATGCTCCAGCGAGTCGCGCAGTTCCGTCAGCCAGTCGTCGGCGTGACGCTGGACCAGGCGGACACACCAGGCGAGGGCGTCGCTGCGGCTGCGCGCGACCCCGGCGGCGATGAGGGTGTCGAGGACCTGGCGCTCGGGCTGGCGCAGCCGGGTCATGACGGGCGCGGCGATGTGGGTGAACAGGGCGCGCTCGCCCCCGCACTCCACACCCCAGGAGACCTTCTTGCCGAACCGGTGCTCGGCTTCCCGTGCCACCGCGACCCGGTCGTCGCGGGTGCGCTCGCGGAATTCCTGGATACGGGCCTGGGCGGCCGCCTCCTTCTCGGCGTCCGAGGCACCTTCGGCGAGCCCGGGCTCGGGGATGCGGCCGACGACGGTGATTTCCTCCCGGTCGACCGTCACCTCCACCAGGCTCTCGAAGAGATCGTCGGGCAGGCGGCCGGCGAACCAGCCGCGCAGCTTCTCGTGTTGCTCTGAAGTAATCATGTAATGACGATTACTCCATTGCGCGGAAGAAGCAAGAGGGTCCGCCGGGGGCTGAACCGGAATGTTTCAGGCCTATTGCGGAGCCGGGGGAATCCGGCCAGGAGGGTGTCTTTGGCGATCAACAACCCCTCAGTTCCGGGGCTTGAACGTTCGAATTTCGCTACTTCACGCCACTGATTCAACACTCAAAGTTACTGAAACGCATGGGGTCGATGTGTGTTTCCGGTCCGGACTCGGCAGACTCGCGCTCGCCGCACCGGCACCCAACCGAGCCGGTACTGCATTCAATCGAGCGGAAGGATGCACACAATGCCGACCACCGCGCGCTGGGCAGCGACTCTCACCCTCACGGCCGCTGCCGTATGCGGCCCCCTCGGGGGGTCCGCCCTCGCCACCCCGGCCCACGCGACCCAGACGGCTGAGACCCGGACGGTCATGAGCCAGGCCCATGCCACGCCGGCCCTCGCCCCCTCAGGGCTCTACGCCCCCTCGGCCCTGGTGCTCACCATGGGCCACGGAGAGACCGCCGCCACCGTCACCCCGGAGCGCGCGGTCACGCTGAACTGCGCCCCGACCCCCTCCGGCACCCACCCCGCCGCCTACGACGCCTGTGCCGAACTCCGGGCGGTGAACGGCGACTTCGACGCCCTGACCCTCAGAGACGGCGCACTGTGTACGCGGCAGTTCGATCCGGTGGTCGTCACCGTCGACGGTGTCTGGCGCGGCAAGCGCGTCGCGTACGAACGGACCTTCGCCAACGAGTGCGTGAAGAACTCCTACGGGACGAGCTTCTTCACGTTCTGAGAGACCGGGATCGCGCGGCCTTCGTGAGCGTCGAACGGGGTCAGTAGGTGGGGAGTGCGCGCCCCGGCACGGAGTACGACGCGATCTCGCATCGGGGGTCGGTCAGGCGGAGTGGGGCCGCCGGCCGGCCCCCGACATCTGTCTGCCCAGGCTCGGTGCCCTCAGCCCAGGCTCGGTGCCCTCAACTCGTAGTTGTGTCAGAAGTGTTGACCCCGCATTGGAAACGTTTTAATTTCCCCTCACCCGACAGCCGAGGTGAGGAGGCTCCGTGGCCGCAGTGTTGCGGGATCACGCAGGTACGGAGGCGGTGGACCCCTCGCCCCGCCCTCCAGGCGAGGCCCGGCGCGGCTTGAAACGCTTTCAGAAGCGGGGCGGCAGGGCGCTGTTCCTGCTGATGCTCCCCGGGCTCGCCTACTTCCTGGTGTTCCACTACGGCGCCCTGCTCGGCAACGTCATCGCGTTCAAGGACTACGTGCCGTTCGACGGCATCTGGGGCAGCCGTTGGGTGGGCCTCGACAACTTCCGGCGGATGTTCGAGGACGCCGAGTTCTGGGACGCGGTCCTCAACACGCTCTGGATCGCGGTCCTCCAGATCGTCTTCTACTTCCCCGTCCCGCTCGCCCTCGCCCTGCTGCTGCACAGCCTCACCCGCAGCAGCATCCGCCGCTTCGTGCAGTCGGTGGCCTACCTGCCGCACTTCATCTCGTGGGTGATCGTCGTCGCCCTGTTCCAGCAGGTGCTGGGCGACACGGGCATGGTGAACAGCTATCTCGGCGACGCCGGCCTGCACACCGTGGACATCATCGGCAACCCCGACGCCTTCAGACCGCTCGTCGTCGCCCAGGTCATCTGGAAGGACGCCGGCTGGGGCACGATCATCTTCCTCGCCGCGCTCTCCCAGGTCGACGAGCAGCAGTACGAGGCCGCGGCCATCGACGGCGCGGGACCCTGGCGCCGATTCTGGCACGTCACCCTGCCCGCCATCCGTGCGGTGATCGTGCTGCTGCTCATCATGCGGCTCGGCGACATCCTCTCCGTCGGCTTCGAGCAGATGCTGCTCCAGCGCGACGCCGTCGGCCCGCAGGCCGCCGAGATCATCGACACCTTCGTCTACTACCAGGGCATCGTCGGCGGCGACTACGGATTCGCCGCCGCCGCGGGCCTGTTCAAGGGCGTCGTCGGCGCCCTGCTCGTCTACGCGGCCAACAAGGTCGCCCACCGCCTCGGCGAACAGGGGGTCTACCGGTGAGCACCCATGCCCGGCCCGGCTGGATGGAGAAGCCGAGGCCCGCGACCCAGGCCGCCAAGGCCGTCGCCCTCGTCGCCGTCGTCCTGCTGGTGTGCGTGCCGTTCCTCGTCATCCTGTCCACCTCGCTCGCCTCCCAGCGGGAGGTCGTCGCGAACGGCGGCTGGGTGCTCTGGCCCCGGCACCCCACCCTCAAGGCCTACCGCGACATCCTCGACGGCGGCATCGTCACCCATGCCCTCGGCGTCAGCGCGGGCGTCACCCTCGTCGGCACCCTGCTCAGCCTCGTCTGCACCGTCACCCTCGCCTATGCGCTGTCGCGCCCCGGCGTCTTCGGCGGCAAGCCGGTCCTGCTCCTGATCCTGTTCACGTTTCTCTTCCCCCCGGGCATGATCCCCGGCTTCCTGCTGGTCAAGGAGCTGGGCATGCTCGACTCGTACAGCTCGCTGATCCTGCCCGTGCTCGTGAACGTGTTCAACCTCGTCGTCCTGCGCGGCTTCTTCCAGGGGATCCCGGAGGAACTGTACGAGGCCGCGCGGCTGGACGGGGCGGGGGACTGGCGGGTGCTGTGGTCGGTCGTACTGCCCCTGTCGAAGGCGGCCCTCGCCGTCGTCGGACTGTTCTACGCGGTGGCGTACTGGAACTCCTGGTTCTACGCCTCCCTCTACCTGGAGAGCGACCACTGGCCGCTCCAACAGGTGCTGCGCACCTACGTGGTGGCCGGTTCCGGGCTCACCGACACGACGGTCGGCGAGGGCACCGTCAACGCGCCGCAGACCGTGCAGATGGCGGTCCTGGTGATCGCCACGGTACCGATCCTGCTCGTCTACCCCTTCCTTCAGAAGTACTTCACCAAGGGCGTGCTCACCGGCGCCATCAAGAGCTGACTCCGTCCACCAGGAAAGGTCGGTTTCCCATGCCCTCCCTGTCCCGGCGCACCCTGCTGCGCTCGATGGCCGTCGGCGGTGCCGCGCTCGCCGCGCCCGGCGCACTGGCCGCCTGCTCGACCGGCTCGGGTGACGGCGACGTCTCCAACGCGGGTAAAAAACTGGCCCCTTGGCCCGCATACAAGGCGTTCGCCGGCCCGAAGCCCGACCTCGTGCCCACCGACGCCGGGGTCCAGGCCGGATACACGGCCTACCCCGGCGACCTGGTCACGGCCGTCCCGCGCACACCGGGCGACGGTTCCACCGTCAAGGTCATGTCGGTGACCTTCGGTACGCCGCCCAAGCCCGCCTCCGCGAACCAGTTCTGGGCGGCGGTCGAGAAGGCGCTCGGCGTGAAGATCGAATACACGATCATCTCGCAGACCGACTACCAGAAGAAGATGGCCACGGTGATGGCCGGTGACCCGGGCGAACTGCCCGACATCATCAACATCTTCTCCGGCTTCGTGCTGCCCCGCGAGGCCCAGTTCGTGCAGCGCAGGGCCGAGGACCTCACCCCGTACCTCTCCGGCGAGGCGATCGCGGCCCATCCCAACCTCGCGAACATCCCCACGCACGCCTGGCGCGACATGGGCCGCGTCGGCGGCCGGATCTACGGCATCCCCCTGGAGCGCCCGCTGCCGGGCTCCACCCTCTGGCTCAACCAGGCCTTCTTCACCGACGCGGGGATGAAGGAGGGCTGGACCTCCCAGGACTTCGCCGCCGTCGCCAAGAAGGGCACCAGCGGCAAGAAGTACGCGCTCGGGGCCGCGACCGGCTCACTGTTCGGCAATGCGGTGCACTCCGCCGCGCACAACGCACCGCAGGGCTGGACCGTGGACAAGGACGGCACCTTCCACGCCAACTACGGCGACGAACGCTACAAGGCGGCGGTCGCCTATCAGGCGCAGCTCCGCAGGAACGGCTCCTACCACCCCGACGCCACCTCCCTCTCCCAGCCGGACCTGAGCACGCTCTTCCTCAACGGCACCGTCGGCTCCATGCAGGACGGATTCGGCGGGTACCTCCCCAAGTACCTCGACTCCAAGGGCCTGTTGACCCCGGCCGCCGCGCTGCCGTACAGCGTGGACGGGACACCCGGAGGGATCGTCGCCGGCCGCCGCTCCTTCGGCTACACGGTCCTGAAGAAGGCGAAGAAGGAGCGCATCGAGCTTCTCCTGCGCGTCCTGAACTACCTCGCCGCCCCCTTCGGCAGTAAGGAGTGGGAACTCGTCCACTACGGCGTCGAGGGCACCCACTTCACCCGCGGCAAGGACGGCTCGCCCGAGGCCACCAAGCTCGGCGACGTCGAGAACAACACCAACCTGCCGCTGAAGTACCTCGCCGAGGGCCCCCAGGTGCTGTTCGTGCCGGGCATGCCAGATGCCGTACGCGCCCTGCACGCCTGGCAGATGAAGGTGGTCCCGGTGGCGATCCGCAACGCGTCCTTCGGGTTGCAGTCCAGTACGTACACCGCCCAGGGCACCACGCTCAGAGCGCTGATGGACGACACCGTCACCGGTGTCATCGCGGGCCGTCTGCCGCTGTCCGAGCTCGACGCGGCCGCGAAGAAGTGGCGCGATCGCGGCGGCGACAGAATGGGCGAGGAGTTCGCGAAGGACTACGCCGCCAACACCTGAGGCGGCGGAGCCGGTTGACGGAGAGGCGCGGGGGATGGGGATGGGGAGCGACATGACGTCGAAGGGGCGGGTCACGATCCGCGAGGTGGCCGAGCGGGCCGGAGTGTCCATGGCCACGGTCTCGCGCGTGCTCAGCGGCAACCATCCGGTGCCCGCGTCCACCAGGGCCCGGGTGCTGCGCGCCGCCCGCGACCTCGACTACGTCGCCAACGCGCACGCCCGCGCCCTGGTCGGCGGCGGCCGCAAGATGGTCGCCGTCGTCCTGCGCCAGGTCACCAGCCCCTTCTACGCCCAGGTCGCCGAGGGCGTGGAGGCGGAGGCCGCCGCCCGCGGCTGGCTCTGCCTGGTCGGCACCACGGGCGGCGATCCCGGGCGTGAGCTGGAGTTCGTCCAGTTGATGCGCGAGGAGGGGGCACGGCTGGTGATCCTGGTCGGCGGGGTCGTCGAGGACGACGCCTACCGGGAGCGCGTCGCGCACTACGCGCAGGCGCTCGCCTCGTCCGGTGCGCGGCTCGTCCTGTGCGGGAGGCCCGCGCCGGACCCCGACATCCCGGCGCTCGTCGTCGAGTTCGACAACGAGGCCGGGGCACGCGCGATCACCGGTCATCTGCTCTCCGCCGGCCACCGCAGGATCGTCTTCCTGGGCGGCCTGCCCGGCAACACGGCCCTCGACGCCCGCGTCGCCGGATACCGGGCCGCACTCGCCGAGCACGGGCTGGGCCCCGAGGCCGCCCACGTCGTCGACTGCGGCCTGGGCCGGGCGGCGGGCCATCGCGCGATGACGGAACTGCTCAAGTCGGGAGGGAACCTGGGCCCCGGGGACTGTGCCACCCCGGACGCCGACACCCTCGATACCTCCACCCCGGGTACCTCCACCCCGGGTACCACCGCCCCGGGTACCACCACCCCGGACACCGGCCCGGCGCGCTTCACCGCGGTCTTCGCCGGGGACGACATGGTCGCCGCCGGAGCCCTGCGGGCCATCGCCGACGCCGGGCTGCGCGTGCCCCAGGACATCTCGGTGGTCGGCTACAACGACATCCCGCTCGCCGAGGACTTCAACCCCCCGCTCACCACCGTCCGCACCCCCGCCGAGGAACTCGGCCGCGCCGCCGTCCGCATCGCCCTGCGCGACCCCGAACACGCGGCGGGCGCCCACCACCTGCTCGGCACCCACATCGTCGTGCGCGACAGCGTCCAGCCGCCCCCGCCCGGGCCCTAGAAGACGGAGGATCCACCCCCGTATGACCGTCCCGCATGTGTCGCTCACCGTCCCGACACACCTGCCGCCCCCCGACCCCACCACCTCACCGGTCACCGGCTGGACCCGGGCCCACTGGGAGGCGACCGCCGACCGTCTCCTGGACGGTCTGCTCCCTCACGCCTCACCCACCTCGGCCCAGTACCGGCTCCCCGGTCGGGCCAGTCACTCCGGCCCCTGGTCCGACGGCCTCGAGGGCTACGCACGTTCCTTCCTGCTCGCCGCCTTCCGCATCGCGGGCTCCGGCGGCCGGGTGGGCCCCGCGCTGATCGAGCGCTACGCGGCCGGGCTCAGCGCCGGGACGGACCCGCACGGCCCGGACCGGTGGCCGCCCATCACCGACCGGGGCCAGCCCATGGTCGAGGCCGCGTCCGTCGCGATCGCCCTGCACGAGACACGCCCCTGGATCTGGGACCGCCTCGACGACTCCGTACGCGGCCGTGTCGTGGACTGGCTGAGCGGCTTCATCGGCGCGAGGGTCAACGACTCCAACTGGCGGCTCTTCCAGGTCATCACGGAGGAGTTCCTCGCCTCGGTCGGCGCCCCGCACAGCCGGGACGAGATCGACGCGGGGCTGGCGCGGCTGGGGGAGTGGTACCGGGGAGAGGGCTGGTACACGGACGGCGACGGCCGCAAGTTCGACTACTACAACGCCTGGGCCCTGCACCTGTACCCGGTGCTGTGGGCGCGCGTCGCCGGATCGCGGGCCGACCCGGAGCTGGTGGTCGAGCACCGGGACCGGCTGCGTGAATTCCTCGGCGTCCACCCGTACTTCTTCGGCGCGGACGGCGCCCCCGTGCACCAGGGCCGCTCCCTCACCTACCGCTTCGCGACCGCCGCGCCCCTGTGGGCGGGTGTTCTCGCCGACGCGACCCCGCTGGCACCGGGCCTGACCCGACGCCTCGCCTCCGGAGCCCTGAAGCACTTCGCCGAACACGGCGTGCCCGACGAGAAGGGGCTGCTGTCCCTCGGCTGGTACCGCCCCTTTCTCCCGGTCACCCAGCGCTACTCGGGACCCGCCTCCCCTTACTGGGCGAGCAAGGCGTTCCTCGGCCTGCTGCTTCCCGCCGACCACCCCGTGTGGACGGCCCCCGAGGAGCTGGGACCGGTGGACACGGGGGACTCGTGCGTGGCGTTGCCCGTCCCGGGCTGGCTCCTGCATTCGACGGCCGCAGACGGCGTCGTACGCCTGGTGAACCACGGCAGCGACCGGCTGCCGCCCCCGCCCGCACCGGACGAGGACAGCCCGCACTACACGAGGTTCGCCTACGCCAGCGCGGCCGCGCCCGACACCGAGGGGATCGGGATCGGCACTGAGGGCGCCGGGATCGACAACCACCTCGCGCTGGTCGCGACGGACGGCACGCAGTCACGGCGTGGCCGGATCCATCCCCTGGGCGCGGCCGGGCGCCGCGCCGCCTCCTGGCACTCGGCACGTCTTGCGGGCGCCGAGCACCGCATCGAGACGACCAGCGTGGCGCACGGTCCGTGGGAGGTCCGGGTGCACCGGGTGGCGGGGCCGCGCGGAGCGGTCGTACGGGAAGGGGGGTGGGCGCTGGCCGACGATGCCGGGCCGTTGGAGGAGGGCACGGGGCCGCGCTGGGCGCGGGCGCGGCGCCCGGACGGGCTGACGAGCGCGGTCGTCGGTCTGCTCGGCTGGGACGCGTCGGGGGAGGGCCTGGTCGCGCGGGCCAGGGACGCCAACGCCTATGGGGTCCATTCGGCGACTCCCCATCTCGCGCTGCCCGTTCACCCCGGTGGGGTCCAACTCCTCGTCACCCTGGTGGTCCTCGGCCGTGATCCGGAACTCGTCGGTGCGAGCGCCCGGGTCACGACCGGGGGCGGGGTTCTGATCCGCTTTCCGGACGGGACGCAGGAGGAACTGCCGGGCGGTCCCGCGGGTGCGTCGATTCCGGTGGTTCCGGGAGGTCGGCCAGCGGCGGAAAGCGGCTGAGCAGGCGCGCGGCGCGCAGGAGGCGGTGGACGCGGGGCCCGTCGCAGACGACGCGGAGCCGCCCGCCGCGCTCCCGCGCCCTCGTCTCGGCGCGGCACAGTACGCGCAGGCCCGAGCAGTCGAAGAAGGCGACCCGGCGCAGATCGACCAGCACGTCCGGCTCGGCCCGGGCCGTCGCGGCCGACAGATGCTCGCCAAGCGCGTCCGCCGTCGCGATGTCGATCTCTCCCGCCACCTCGACCACGGTGAACGGACCGCGCGGATAACTGTGGGCGTGAGGGTTGGCCGAGGGAAGCCCTGAATCTGCGAGGGTCATGTGGTCTCGCTAGCTACCCCGGCCTGGCCGAAAACATCCTCAGGTCGCCACGGACACTCTCTCGTTCACTCGAACGGGTGAATATTGGGGATGGTGTATTGACTGGGGGTGCCGAGGCGGCGCGTGTGCCGTACCCGTGGGGCATGAGTGTTCTCGGCGAGTGGGACCGACGGCTGTTCACGCGGGTGGCCACGGCACGGGTCCCCGGCGCGGATCCGGCGCTGCGACGGCTCAGCCGCTCCGCCGATCACGGACGGCTGTGGCTCGGCACGGCGGCCGGCCTCGCGCTGGTCGGGGGCAGGGCTCCCCGTCGGGCGGCCCTGCGGGGCGTGGGCTCGCTCGCGATCGCCTCGCTGACCGTCAACACGGTCGTGAAGTGGAGCACCCGGCGGCCCCGTCCGCTGCTGGAGCACGTGCCGTCGATCCGGCACCTGAAGCGTCAGCCCCGCACCACCTCCTTCCCCTCCGGCCACTCCGCCTCGGCCGCGGCGTTCGCCACCGCAGTCGCCCTGGAGTCGACCGGATACGGCGCCCTGGTCGCGCCCTTCGCTGCCGCCGTCGCCTTCTCGCGGGTGTACGTCGGAGTGCACTACCCCGCAGACGTGCTGGCCGGGATGGCGATCGGCGCCGCAGCCGCCGCGCTCACCTGTCGCTGGTGGCCGCCGTGCCCCGTGCTCCCGGCGCGCGAACGGCCCTCGGCGCCCGCGCCCGCGCTGCCCGGCGGCGAGGGACTCGTCGTCTTCGTCAACACCCCGGCCGGGACGGGGGCGCCCGGCACACCGTTGCCGCCCGCCGAGCGGCTGCGCGACCTGCTGCCGCGGGCCGAGCTGGTCGAGCGCGGCCCGGACGACGACTTCGCCGCGCTGCTGGAGCGAGCGGTGGACAGGGCGGTCGAGCGGGCCGGGGCGGCGGGCGGCGCGCTCGGTGTGTGCGGGGGCGACGGCAGCGTCAACGCGGCGGCCCGCGCGGCGGCCGGGCGGGGGCTCGCACTCGCGGTGTTCCCCGGCGGCACCCTCAACCACTTCGCCCAGGACGTCGGCGTACGGGATGTCGAGGACACCGCCGTCGCGCTCGCGCGGGGCGAGGCGGTGGCCGTGGACTTCGGCGTGGCCCGGTCGGCGGCGGGTGACGAGGTGCGGTTCCTCAACACCTTCAGCATCGGCCTGTACCCCGAACTGGTACGGATGCGGGAGCACTTGGAGCAGCGCCTGGGCAAGTGGCCGGCGGCGGCCGTCGCCCTTGTCCGGGTGCTGCGCACCGCGACCCCCGTGGAACTGAGCGTCAATGGACATCACCGGCGTCTGTGGCTGCTCTTCGCGGGCAACAGCCGCTACGAACCCCAGGGCTTCGCTCCCGCCTACCGGCCCCGCCTGGACGACGGGCTGATCGACCTGCGCCTGATCGACGGCGAGCACCGGCTCGCCCGCACCCGGGTGATCGTCTCCGCGCTCACCGGCACGCTCGGCCGGTCCCGGGTCTATGGAGCGGAGGTGGTTCCGTGGGTCGAGCTGGCGGAGCTCGAAGGTGCGGACACGCTCGCGTACGACGGTGAAGTCGCGCCCGCGCCGCCCGGGTTGAGGCTGGAGAAGGAACGGCGGGCGCTCGTCGTGTACCGGACCTCCGGAGCACGGAACGAGCCGGTCCAGCAGGCCCGGCCGGCCGCTGCGACCGCCCGCCGCAGCAGACGTGGGAGGGGCCGCCGGGGCCCGGGCGGCCGCGGGCCCAGCCGGTGGGGGGCGGGTGAGAAAAACAACAAACAGCCCCCGA